>DODI01000176.1:0-4172 GCA_003509045.1 Planctomycetota bacterium
ATCCAGGCGGGCCCTGATAAAGGCGTCGATGGGGTTGCGAACCCAGGCGGAGCCGGGGCCTTCGATGCGCGGGACAACCGGACGCTCAAGTTTTTTGAACGACCACCAGTTGAAGTCGGCCGGACTTTTCTCACCGAGCGCCAGCCCTTCCGGCCAGGGAGCGCCCGCCTTGACCCACTCTCTGACCGCATCAACCTCCACCTCCGAAAGCGGCTCCTTGTTCTTCGGCATGCTCGCCTTGCCATCTTTCGCCGTAAGGAGTTGCAGCAGACGGCTGGCCGCTGGATTGCCCGGAACAACAGCCGGCCCCTTTCGCCCGCCCTTCAGGAGAGCGTCGCGGGAAGTCATCGAAAACTTCCCCTTTCGCTTGCTGTCGTTGTGGCAACCCAGGCACCGCCGCTCGAAGACCGGGGCGACCGTCCGGCTGAAAAGCTCCTCGGACGCCTGCGCGAGACGGGCAACGGCAAGGCACAGAACAGTAGCCGTAAATAATACCCTGCTTGAATTGCGCATAGTCCGCCCTGGAAACGATATGACCTGATGTTGTAGGCGCCGGAAGACGCGAGGCGACAGAACCATTATCACTAAGCCTCTAGCTTCATTCAAGGAATAGAACGCCGCTGTCAACACGCCGGGCTTATCTGGGGCGGTTTTGGTTTGCATGACCCCGCCCGGGCGTGGACGATCAATGGCCGCGAACAATCAGGATCCCCCCGACGGAGAAAGCCATGGCCCGTACATTTTCCCGAAGATCATTTCTCAAGAGCGGTTCTCTTGCCGCCAGTTCGACTCTCTGTGGAGGCTTCAACATCCTCCCGGGCGGCGAATCTCCCAGCGAGAAGCTCAACATCGGCATCATCGGCGCCGGCGGCAAGGGCGCCGCTGATCTCGCCGGGGTCAGCAGCGAAAACATCGCCGCCCTCTGCGACGTCGACAACAGCCGGGCCGCAGCCTCCCTCAATCGTTACCCCAAGGCCGCGCGTTACACCGACTATCGCAAGATGCTCGAGAAGGAAAAAGGGCTCGACGCCGTAACCGTCTCCACCCCGGACCATCACCACGCCCCGGCCGCGCTGATGGCGATGGCGCTGGGCAAACACGTCTATTGCCAAAAGCCCCTGACCCACTCGGTTTCCGAGGCCCGCCTCATGCGAGCCGCCGCAAAGAAGTACAAGGTGGCGACCCAGATGGGCAACCAGGGACATGGCGAGCATGGCTCGCGGCGCATGGTCGAGCTGATCCGCGCCGGCACACTGGGCACCGTGAAAGAGGTCCATGTCTGGTCAGATCGCCCCATCTGGCCCCAGGGAGTCAAGCGGCCGGCCAAATCGCAGCCGGTTCCCGCCGGGTTAGACTGGGACCTGTGGCTCGGACCCGCCCCGGCACGGCCCTACCACTCCGCCTACGTCCCCTTCAAATGGCGCGGCTGGTGGGACTTCGGAACGGGAGCCTTAGGGGATATGGCCTGCCATAACTGGGATATCGCCTACTGGGCTCTCGAGCTGGGGCTGCCGGAGACCATCGAGGCGACCTCCTCTCCCCTCTTTAAGGAATCCGCCCCGGCCTGGAGCGTCATCCGCTACCGCTTTCCCGCCATCGCCAGCCGGCCCGCCGTCCACCTGACCTGGTACGATGGCCCCAAGCGCCCACCGGCAGAGCTCTTCGAGGGAGAAAAGATCTCGGGTAACGGCTCCATCGTCGTCGGCGACAAGGGCAAGCTCTACATTCCCCACTACTGGGGCGATGGCAAGCTGCTCCCGAAAAAAGACTTCGCCGGATTCAAGCCGCCTGATGTGTCCCTGCCGCGCTCTCCCGGCCACTACAAGGAATGGGTCGTGGCCTGCAAGGGCGGCCCTGCGGCCCTGTCGAACTTCGACTACTCCGCCCAGCTCACGGAGGCGGTCCTCCTGGGCAACCTCGCGGTCCGCCTCGGCGGAAAGGTCAACTGGGATGCGAAGAACATGAAGGTGACCGGGCGCCCGGAGGCGGAGCCTCTCATCAAGCGCGCCTACAGGTCAGGCTATATGGCCTAGGCGGCCCTGCGGCTTCATCTTTTAACCGGCCGGAAATTCCTGCTAAGATAGCTTCTTCGGCCGGGACGGTCCCGGCAAGGAACTGTCCCTGCGAGGCACCTATGCGTTTTCTGCCGTTCATCCCGGCCTTGGTCCTGTTCTGCGCCAGCGCGCAGGCGGAAGAGGTGAGCTCATCGAGGGCCCGGAAATACGCCAAGACCATGCAGGCTCTCATTCGAGCGGAGAGCGAAGAAGAGCTGACGAAGTTCATCGCGCGCATGGGCGTGCTGGACCACCCCCGAAGCGTGACACTCATCCCTCCGGCGGCAACCCTGCTCCCCTCGAAGATCAATTACGAAAAAGCCCTCGAGGCCATCGGGTCCCTCGAAAACGCCGAGGCGGTCGCGACGCTTATCAAGAACTACAAAAAAGCCCGGAGCCTCGGAGACAAGGTGCTGCTCCTCGACTCCTTCGGCTATCGAGACGACAAGCCGACCGGCGAAGAGATCCTCGCCTCGTTTGGAAACAAGCTCCTTCGCATCCAACTCACCGGCCTCAGGGCGGCTGGGCGGCGAAAGCTCAAGGGCGCGGTGGATCCCCTGGTCGCCCTTGTCGAAGCGCAAACGAAGGAGCGCGACCTTCTCTGGCTCGAGGGCAGGAGGGCCTTATTGAAAATTACCGGCCAAGATTTTGAGAGCGGCGCTGACTGGAAGAAATGGTGGGACGCCGAGCGGGAGTCTTTCGATCCCAACGAGGCGCCCGAGGAAGATGGGCGAACGGTCGTCGTCAAAAAAGCGGCTGATTCGGTAGAGTTCTTCGGCACCGAGATCTTCAGCCGCAACCTGATCTTCGTGATCGATGTGTCCGGAAGCATGGCCATGTTCGACCAGGGCCGCTCGACCATCAAAGATGCTCAGAAGGCCCGGGTCCGCCTTGACCGTGCCCGCAAGCAATTGCTGGTTGCCATCGAGAGCCTGCCGAAAGCCGCGCGCTTCAACATCATCGCCTACTCCAACAAGGTGACCGCCTGGCAGAAAGGCCTCAGGCCGACCAGCAAGAGCGCGGTCAAGAGCGCGGGGAGGTTCGTTAAAGAGTTCCTCGCCCGGGGCGCCACCTATACCGATGACGCCCTCAAGCGCGCCTTTGAAGACCGCGAGGCCGACACGATCGTCCTGCTGTCCGATGGCGCCCCCACCAAGCCCGAATTCCCCTCGGCTTTTCTCATCGAACAGATCCTCAAAGACATAGCCAACCTGAACGCAGCCCGCAAGATGCGCATCAACACCTTCGGCTTCGAGGGGGTCGGCGGCTGGCCGGACAAGATCCCCGGACAGCCCAGCGGCCCGCTCCCCCTGCCTACCCCCAAGGACGTTGAGGTCTTCGCAGGCTTCATGAAGCAGCTGGCGGAAGACAACCACGGCTCCTTTCAGTCCATCAAGTAAGGCTTCCCATGCGGCCGCTGACCCGTGATTCGCTGAAAAAAGGCGCCGCGGCCCTCGCCCGGAAAGATCCGGCCCTCGGCCGCTGGATTCGGCTCATCGGACCGCTTGATTTCCGGCCCAGGCCTGGACGCTTCCATTCGCTCTGCAGGGCCATCATCAGCCAGCAGCTCTCGGCCGCAGCCGCTCGGTCGATCCATGGCCGCTTCATCCGGCTCTTCACCCCGACAAGGCGGCCCACCCCGCGGAGGCTGCTCGACATTCGGCCCCGGCGCTTGAAACGCTGCGGCCTCTCCGAAAAAAAGGTCCTCTACCTACGCGAGCTAGCGAGAGCGTTTGAGGGCGGCCCGTTGCGCCGCCGGCGATTCGCCAACATGGAAAATGAAAAGGTCATCGAGCTGCTCATCCCGCTGCCGGGCATCGGCCGCTGGACCGCGGAAATGTTCCTGATCTTCTGCCTGGGTCGCCCCGACATCTTCAGCATGGGAGATCTCGCGCTCAGAACCGGCATCCAGCGCGTCGCTGGTCGAAAGCTCAGCGATGAAAAAGTCATCGAGAGAAGCCGCGGCTGGTCGCCGTGGAGAACCGTGGCCTGCCTCTACCTCTGGAAGATCTCTCATTGGGAAGGCGAGCCCGCCGAGTGAAGCCCTCACAGAAGAGCGAATTACCCGGGTGCGCCACTCCTTGTTGATGTTAGTGTCTGGGCGGGAAACCAAGCATG
>DODI01000306.1:0-2723 GCA_003509045.1 Planctomycetota bacterium
GGGCAAGGGCAACCCCATCGACCGCTTCATCCAGGCCAGGCTCGCTCAGGCCGGCTTGAAACCCGCCCCCTGGGGAGATGCGCTGACCCTGGTTCGCAGGGCCACCTACGACCTGACCGGCCTGCCGCCATCACCTGAAGAAATCGACGCCTTCCTGCCGGCCTGGAAGAAAAACGCCCATGAGGCCTATAAGGGCCTTCTCGACCGGCTCCTGGCAAGCCCCCACTACGGAGAGCGCTGGGGCCAGCACTGGCTGGATGTCGCTCGCTACGCCGACACCAGCGGCTTCTCAAATGACTACGAACGTTCCAACGCCTGGCGCTACCGTGACTACGTGATCCGCTCCTTCAACGAGGACAAGCCGTACTCACGATTTGTTCTGGAGCAGATCGCGGGCGAGGACCTCCAACCGAACCATCCCGAGTTGATCGTCGCCCAGGGCTTTCTGCGCATGGGTCCGTGGGAACATACCGCCATGACACCGAACCTGGTAAGCCGCCAGAACTACATCGATGATGTGGTCAACAACGTCGGCCAGGTATTTCTCGGAACGCCGCTTCGCTGCGCCAAGTGCCACGACCATAAATTTGATCCGATACCGACCAGAGATTATTACCGACTCTACGCCGCGCTGGCCACCACCCAACCGGCCGAACGACCGGCCGGATTCCTCGACGAGGAAAACCGGGATGACTTCATCGTCAACCGCAAACGGGTGGAGAAGCTGCTGGCCATCGCCCGGGAAAATGGCGATGCCCTCTACCACAAACGCGAGGAGGCGGCGAAGGAATGGTACAAGAAGCGCGGCCGATCGGCGGAATACAGACCCTTCAACGTACGCCGTGGCACGAAGAACGACGACAAGCCGCCGCGCTTCGTCGGCCTGAGCACCGCGGAGGAAGGTCGCCTCAAGGTCCGCGAAGGAGAGGTCCGCATCTGGACCCGCAGGCTCGAACGCTATGAGCCCCTCGCCCAGAGCGTCTACTACGGCGGCGATCTCCACCAGAACTCCAGGAAGCTGCGGATGCCGGGCCCGAAAAAGAAATCCGAGCTGAACAGGTCGAAGACCGCGCCGGTCAACCACATCTACGCCGGCGGCTCGGTTTACTCCCACAAGGACATCGTCTCCCCGGGAGTCCTGAGCGTCATGGGTCTCAAGACGGTCTCGGGGAAAAAAGAAGATCCCTTCCGGCTGCCGAGCTCCATCGAGGGCCGCAGGCTGCCGTTGGCGAGGTGGCTCGTCCATCCGGACAACGCCCTGGCCTGGCGAGCGGTCGTCAACCGGGTCTGGAGCTACCACTTCGGCCGGGGTCTTGCCGGAAACCCCAACAACCTCGGAGCCTCCGGGAAGAAGCCCGCGCACCCGGAACTGCTCGACTGGCTGGCCCGGAGCTTCCAGGAGAGCGGCGGTTCGTTCAAGAAGCTGCACAAGCTGATCATGATGTCGCGAGCCTACCGCCAGTCGAGCCATCATCCCGAGGTCGAGAAGCTGAAGACGAAGGATCCCGGCAATCTCCTGTTGGCTGTCTTTGAGCCTCGACGGCTCTCCGCCGAGGAATTGCGCGACTCGATGCTGGCGATCTCAGGCGAGCTGAACCGAACCCGGGGCGGACTGCCGGTCTTCCCCGAGATCAACATGGAGGTTGCCCTGTCGCCTCGCATGATCCAGTTCTCACTCGCACCGGCCTACCAGGCATCTCCCGTCCCCTCCGAACGCAACCGGCGCTCGATCTATGCCTACCGCACCCGCGGACTGCGCGACCCACTGATGGAGGTGTTCAACAAGCCCGACTCAACCGAGTCCTGCGAGGCCCGCGACTCTGCCGCCGTCACTCCGCAGGTCTTCACCCTGATGAACAGCTCCGGCGCCACCCTCCGGTCCATCGCGATGGCGCTGCGACTGCAGAAGGAGGACAGGGAGCTTCAAAGACAGATCGTACGAGCCTTCCGCCTCACCTTCAGCCGCTATCCGAGCCGGGAGGAGCGGGAGACGCTGCGCGAGCACTATCACGAAATGGTTCAGTACCATCGCGGCGTCAAGCCCGGGCGCGTGTCTTATCCGACCACGATCATCCGCTCGCTGGTCGAGGAATTCTCCGGCGACCCCTTCGAGTACACGGAGAAGCTGACCAGCCACACCAACTACACCTACGATAAAACCGCCGCAGATGTCACCCCCGAAACCCGGGCCCTTGCCGACATCTGCCTGGTGCTGCTCAACGCCAACGAATTCATCTATGTCTACTGATATGAAAAGATCGCATCTTCACACCACGAGCCTCCGTCGCCGTGACTTCCTCTACGGACTGGGCGCCTCGCTCGGCTCGGTTGCCTTCTCTGATCTGATAGGGCGCGCGGAGACCGCCGGTCCCCTCGCGCCCCGAAAACCTCACCATGAGCCGAAGGCCAAGGCTGTCATTATGCTTTTCATGGAGGGAGGCCCCAGCCATCTCGACACCTTCGATCCGAAACCGAAACTTGACGACCTGCACCTGAAGGGCTTCTTCAACGCAGATGACAAGCTCTCCGGCATGGGCAGCGGCGCGCGCTTCTACGTCAAGAGTCCCTATAAATTCCGCAAGGCCGGGAAAAACGGGGTCGCCATGTCTGAACACTTCCGGCACATGGCGGAGCCGGCGGTCGCCGACGAGCTCTGCGTCTACCATGGCTGCCAGGCGGAATCGGTAAGCCACCCCACGGCGCTCTACCACATGAACACCGGC
>DODI01000102.1:0-4908 GCA_003509045.1 Planctomycetota bacterium
GAAGAATTAGTCAATTGGATTAGAAATAAGCACTGTATAAGGTAGACTTATTAGAAGTATGTCAGAAATTTTACGTGACCGAACATCCAGCTTAAATCTCCAGTCCATCGAAGTGTTCTGTGAGGTCGTTAAGAGTCGCAGCTTCTCTAAAGGTGCGGAGCGGCTGTCGATTTCTCAATCCGCGGCCAGTCAGCAGGTAGCCAACCTTGAGCAGGTTCTTGGGTTGAAGCTTCTCGACAGGAGCTACCGGCCGTTACAGGTCACCGAAGATGGCGAGCTCTACTACAGGGGATGCCAGCAATTGCTTGAGGGCTATCGTGGAGTCCTGGATCAGATCAGGAGGAAGAGAAATTCGTCCGAGGGGCAGGTCAGGGTTGTTTCCATCTACTCCGTTGGGCTTCATACACTGGATGACTTCGTTCGCAGCTACATGCAGGAGAATTCAGGCTCGACCGTTCGCCTTGAGTACTACCACCCAGTCAAAGTATACGAGGCCATACTCAACGATGAAGCCGAGGTCGGGGTGATGTCGTATCCTCGAAGTAGCCGGCATGTGGAGGTGATCCCCTGGCTGGAAGAGGAGATGGTTCTGGCCTGCCCATCAGGCCATCCGCTGGCCAAAACAAAGGTAATAGACGCGCATCGCCTCGCAGGCGCTAATTTCGTGGCCTTTGAAAAAGATCTGAAGATACGGCGGGAGGTGGACCGGTTCTTCAGAGAAAACGAGATCCAGGTAAACATCCTGAGTGAGTTCGATAATATTGAGACCATCAAGCAGGCGCTTGATATTTCAACCGCCGTGAGTATTCTGCCCGCCCCTGGCGTTGCCCGGGAAGTGGAGCGGGGGATCATCTCCGAGGTTCGGCTCAAGGGAGTCAATCTCCGGCGGCCCGTGGGAATTGTCGTCAGAAAGGGCAGAGAGCTTACGGCGACAGCAAGGAATTTCATCTCCTTCCTGATGAGCTCTTCGCCGGGCGTTCCCGTGGAGTTGGCCGGGGAAGAGGACTAAAAGCCCTGGGCTCGAAGCCGCCGGCGAAGGGATTCAACACTGCCCTGATCGATTCCTTCGGGATGGTTCTCGATCAACCAGTCGAGGTCGCTGGCCGCGCCGGCGGGCTGGCCTGTGCGTGAGCGGAGAACCGCTCTCTGCCACCTGTCGATGGCAGAGTTCGCGCGGATGACCAGGGCCAGGTCGAGGTACCGCATCAGGGCCTGGATGTCCTGCTCGAGGGTGGCGACGTTGATCAGGTTTCGAACCATTCGTTCAAGGATATCCCGCTTACTGCCCGGGACAAGATCCGCCTCGGCGAGCCTGGTTCCGCTCAGCCTGGCGGCATCCTCGAGGGTTATCATTTTGCACTTATCAAACACGTCGATCAGGGAGGTCTTCCCTCCAGGCGGCTTGTGCCGGACGATGAAATGGCGCGGGACTCCAATCCCCTCGATCGCGATGCCGGCCTTTCTCGCCAGTTCAATAAAGAGAACGGCAAGCGAGATCGACAGGCCCTCGCGGTCATCGATAACCTCGTTCAGGAAGCTGTTGGCCTTGCTGTAGTATTCCATCCTGCTGCCGCGGAAGCCCAGGTCGGAGTTGAAATAGATGATCAGGCCCTTGAGTCTTTCTTCCGGAGCGCTGACTCCGTCCAGGCGGTCTTTGAGCTCCTCGGCAAAGCGGTCAAGGAGCCTGAGATACGGCTCGGTTTCCAGGTCCGGATTGTCGGCCTTGGAGAGGAGCAGGGCTGCGTGGACGAGGTTGAAGTCGTCATCGGGTTTGCCGAGGATCCTCGCAAGTGATTTTTCAATCAGCCTTTGGTGCACGAGGGTGGACAGGTGCTTGATGCGAAAGGCCTCTTTTTCAAGCTCCCTGGACCTCGCCTTCAGCTCCCTGATTACCGGGGCGCCGTAACCCGCGAGGCTCTCAACGATTTCGGGAGATGGGGGGCGGCGAGGGTCAATTTCCGAGGCCAGCTTCCGGACCTTTTCGCGATCACCAGCCGCAAGGATCGGGGAGGGGATCTCCTTTCCTATCTTGAACCGTCGGAATTCAGCCGATGGGGTCCTGAACTTGCAGAGTCCTGCCCGCCCGGTGCCAAGCTCCTGGTCCTCAAGGCTGATGACCTCGGTGCCGTTTACAGAGCAGGTTATCTCATGGGCCTGGATCTTGACCCTGATGTTGTTCCATTCGCCTGGCTGGTAGTCAGGACACGGCACCGTGGCCAGGACTGTCCATTCAAACAGGGTCGGCCCAAGGAATCGAGTTAACCGCAGGGCCCCATTGGTTGGGTAGAATCCGTAATGCCTGTCGCTGCCTGATGAGTGGAAGACGAGTCCGGCAGCCCCGGCTTCGTCTTCGAGTTTCACGTCAACAGAGACCTCGAAGGTCTCCCCGGGCTCTTTGGCCGTGGAGAGGCAGACCATCCGGCCTCCGAATCCAGTTCCGGTGCCGCTGGAGATGAGCCGGCCTGCTCGTTGACGCCAGCTGCCTCCGGGAGTGGCCACCTCCCAGACCCGCTTGTCGAGGGAGCCGATTCGAAGCCAGCGCTTGATGCTCATAGGGTCGGGGTTTGCCAGCAGGCGCTTCAGAGTATTGGAGGGGATTGCAAAGCCTATACTCTGGGCGGACTTGATTGCGATGATGCCGATGACACGGCCCCCCTCATCGACAAGGGGACTGCCGCTGTTGCCGGGTTCAATCGGCATGGCAACCTGGATCATGTCGCGCCCCTCGAGCTGGCGCTCTTCAGCGATCACCCCCCTGGCGACGCTATTGTTCAGGCCAAGAGGGTTTCCGACGGTAAGGACCTCCTGGCCGGTTCGTATCATGCTTGAATCGCCCAGCTTGAGACCCTTCGGAGCTTTGCCCTCTACCTTGACAACGATGAGGTCGGATTCGCGGTCAACGGCGATGATCTCCCTGGGCTTCAGTTTTTTTCCGCCGGGCAGAGTGATGGTGAAGGGCCTTCCCTCGCCGGTCACGTGGAAGTTGGTTACCAGGTAACCTTCGGAGCCGACAAAGAAACCGCTTCCAACCCCGGAGGTGCCCCCATCTCGGCCGGAGGATGTGATCGCCGCCACAGACTGGCGGGTCTGCCTGATGAGGCTCTCGATGGCCGCGGGTGCGTCCTGCGCTGACGAGACGCCTCCCTCCAGTGTAGAGAGAAGTACCAGGGCGGACAGGCAAGACCTGAAAATTTGGTTTTCGATGTTCATGAATTCCTGGCGCGTTCAGGTAGGAAGACCTGAAGAAGAGCTTATAGGAGGGCCTGCAAGAAGTCAGGTGGAAAGAGGCGGAGGAGCCTCAGCGCCCGCCGGAGATGGCGGGAATGATGTGTATCACGCTGTCCTGTAAAACTTCAGCGAAGATTCCTCTGGAGGTGACAACGTTGTCTATAGAGATGGCGAGTCCCGGTGCGATCAGGTCATCTTTGATGAGACGGCCCTTGAAGCCAGGGTAGGCTGTGTCGAGATTGGACACCAGGCGTCTAAGGGAGTCCCCTTCGGCTTCCACCTCGGTCAACCCTCCGGTCAGCTCCTGCATTTGCGGAGGCACATGTACAATCGCCATCGTGATCTCGCTCTGGCCTGTCAGGAGGCTCCGTTGCCATCTTCCGTTATCGCTGAATGAACACGCGGAGGAGACATCGGAAGCTCCGTCATTCGGATTCCTGTAGCGTTCTTTACCGCGTTGGCGATAGCTCCCGGAGGGGGCACGATGGGGGTCTCGCCAACGCCGCGAACTCCAAATGGATGAGACGGGTTGGGGACCTCGATGATCACGGTGTCGATCATGGGGACATCAAGGGCCGTAGGCATTCGGTAATCAAGCATGGTGGGGTTGAGCATATGACCCTTTTCATCGAAGAGGTATTCCTCGTTGAGAGCCCAGCCGATCCCCTGGACTGACCCGCCCTGCATCTGGCCTTCGACATAGCTCGGATGGATCGCCTTGCCCGCATCCTGGAGGGCAGTGTAGCGGAGGATCTGGACCTTGCCGGTTTCGACATCCACCTCCAGGTCGCAAATGTGAACACCAAAGCCGTTGGTGAATCCTTGCGGGTCAACAGAAGCCCTGGCGGTGATCAGGCCTCCGGTCCTGCTCAGTTTTTCGCAAAGCTCCTTGAAGGAGATGGAGTTGTCTCCCTGGCTGAAGACCGCGTCGGAGAACTCCACATCTGCGGCTTCGCATTCCCAGAGCTTGGCGGCTCTCTCCTTCATCTGGGAAATAATGTCTTTTCCCACCTCGACGGCGGCAAGTCCTGTGGCGAAGGTGACCCTGCTGCCGCCCGTGATGTCGGTGTAGCCAACGCTGTCCGTGTCGGCGACCTTGGGGTTGATGTCCTCCGCGGCAATGCCAAGGGTCTCGGCAAGCTGCATCGAAATGGAGGTGCGAGTTCCTCCGATGTCGGTGGACCCCTCTATGAGAGTGACGGTCCCATCCGCGTTGACATGGGCCGTGGCCGAGGATTTGAGCCCGATGTTGAACCAGAAGCCGGCGGCGACTCCTCGGCCGCGGTTAGGGCCTTCAAGGGGAGCTTTGTAATGGTCGTGGTTTTTGGCCGCCTCCAGCGTTTCAATCAAGCCAATCCGGGGATAGACGGGGCCATCGACTCTCTTGGTTCCTTCCCTGGCGGCATTCAGGAGCCTCAGGTCAATCGGGTCCATCTCGAGTTTTTCAGCAAGCTCGTCAACTACGGACTCGACCGCGTAGGCGACGTGGGTGGAGCCGGGAGCCCTGTAGGCCTTGGTCCAGGGCTTGTTGACACAGACGTCATAGCCATCGATGTGGGCGTGTTCGATGTCGTAGCAGCTGAATACGCACATGACGCCCGGGCCAATTACGCCGCCGGGGAAGGCTCCTGTGTCGTAGACGAGCCAGGCTTCGCCGGCTGTCATCTTGCCGGTTTCGTC
>DODI01000014.1:0-174 GCA_003509045.1 Planctomycetota bacterium
GGTCAGCTCGATGGTGCGAAGAACTTCGCCATCATAGAAGTCTTCATCACCGGCAACAGCAACGCCGAAGACCGGGAAGAGGGACACGAGAAACGCCAGGATCCTCACTCGAAAGAATCCGGCACAGTTTTCAAAAAAAGAGTGATTCATCTCTTACAAAACCTCCTGAGAAAA
>DODI01000014.1:524-4314 GCA_003509045.1 Planctomycetota bacterium
CCTGCACCAATTGTAACGACAGAATCGGAAGAATACACAGTGGACCTTGCCCCCCCCCCCCTGCCGTACACCCAGCCTGGGAAACCCGAGTTGCGTGGAATAAACCCTCCGGATGTCACAAAGTTGCCCGTAAATGCGGAAAAAGGGAGAGGAGGAAGCTCCCGGCACGCCGGGAAGAGCTCAGAGTTCGGGAATATAGCAGCCAACCGCCCTTGTCGTTGGATTTTCAACAGCCTCCCCGGAGAGGACGGCATCGAGGGCGTCTCTCAGATCCCTGGTTCTGGCCTGCCGCCGCTTTTTTCCCAGGTCAGCGTAAAGGTCATCGATCCTTCCGCGGTAGAGGATCCCTGATTGGCCGATGACAAATGCCTCCGGGGTGACATCCGCCTCGAGCTCGGAGACCAGGACATGGCGGGGATCTCTCAGGATGGCATTTTCGTAGCCAAAGTCCGCGGCATGTTTCTTCGCCTTCTCAAGGCCCAGATCCGGATCCACATGAACCAGGAAGAAGCCCGCCCCGCGCGGTGAATACTCGCCCATGATGGACTTGATCTCGGGCGCGTAGCTGTTGGCAATTGGACAATCATTGGTGATGAAGATCACCACGTTGACCTTCACTCCGGAGAGGTCCAGCGGTTTCCGCGGCTGACCATCGAGATCCATCAGGGACAGGTCGCCAGGAGCGGAAGGAACGCAGGCAACCAGGGAAAAAAATGTCGCGAGGCAAACGGCCGATGAGAACAGCCCCAGGCTGTTTGGTCTCGAGCTTCTGAGCCCGGGCATCTCAGTCGTCCTTCTTTTCGGGCTCCCGCTTTGGCGGCGCGGGCCGGCTGGAGGATTCGGTTCCTCCCAGTCCCTCGATCTCATCCGAGTCGACAACTCCATCTCCATTCGTATCAAGACGCTTGAGATAGTCCTTATACCGTCCCGTCATCTCGCTCTCATCGATCTTCCCATCGCCATCTCGATCAAGATTCCTGACCCGGTCACGCAGCCTGCCCAGCAGGCCGCCGACGCTCGAGCCGCCGCGGGAGCCGCCACGAGAGCCGCCCCTTCCAAATCTGCCCCGTCCTGCAAACCTGCCGCCGAGACGACTGCCTGTATCGATCATTTGCTGCCGAACCCCGCGCTCGAAGCGCCCCTCATCTCCCTGGTTGACGCAGATGGCCTTGAAGATAATGCTCCCCATTTCATCGCTCGACTCAAGCCCCCAGCGAACCCGACGAGGGGGATCAAATTGGTTAAATGGATTGTCGGCTGAGTTGTCAAAACTCACCACCCCGTTGATGACGGTTCCCTTGGGCAGCCTGACAGGCTCCGCGTAATGGTAGCGTCCCTGCCAGTTGAAATCCCACTTGTCTATATAGAAGAGCGGCCTCTTCGTTCCATCGGGCAAGGTGGCGCTGGCCTGCATGAACTTGCCAATGTAATGGGCGTGCGCTCCGGCGCCGATCAGGTCGATATCCACCGGGACCGTAAAGCTGTCGCGGATCTGGTAATTCGCATCACCGGCGGGAATGTCTATTCCCGAGAGGCTGCCGTAAACCGGCGGAACCTGGAAAGCCAGGAGCTTCCGATGCGGCGGCTTGTCGGCAAAATGAAAACCGAGGGTGGTCTTCTCCATTTCAACCTTCCCGGAAGGATGAAAATGAGAGGCCAGCACGATATCGGCACCCTTGGGTAAAGGCATGGACAGGTCCTGGGGCAGCTTGCGGGCGCTTCCTCCCACGGCCCAGCCTCCAAGGCTGCCGCTCCTGCGGAACCCCATCCCGCGAAAGCCGACCGTCCCGTCACGCCCATCGGAACGCCGTGCCTCACCAGTGGTGTCGACGAAAAAGAGGCTGTGATGCAATACCGCGCGCGCCGAAGGCCTGATCTCGATCGCGGTGACCCACTTGTCCTCGGGAAGGGCCAGCTTGACGACAAAATTACGGTAGATGTCGGAACCGGAGGCGCGAACCCGGTAGGCCTTCTCCATGCTGACCACGAGGTCCGGCTCGCCAAGCTGCCAGCCATCCGGGAAATCGGGCAGCTTCGGCAGGCTCGCGGCCTTCCCCTCCTCCATGCCGGTCTTCACCCACCTGGAGATCAGCTCGACATCACGATCCTGCAGGCGCCTGGAATCACTGAAAGCGCCATGGCCGGGAACCGGATGCCAGGGCGGCATGTAGCGGCTCTTGGTGACCCGGGCAATCATGCGCCCGCGTTTCTTTACATCTCGGTAATTCAGCAGGTCAAAAGGAGCGACCTCCCCAGCCCGGTGACAGCTCGAACAATTATTGAAAATGATGGGCGCGATGTGTTCGCTGAAGGTGACCTTCTCCGGCAGGGGTTTCTGGGCTTCAGCCGTGACTGCGGCGGGCTCTTTTTTTAAAACCGCTGCATCCTCCGCGGCCACCGGCGAGAGAAGCCCGCAAAACGAAAGGGAAAGACACGCGAGGGGAACGAAACATCGGCAGATAGTCATCCAGGTCACCTTCAATTTCTATGGTCTTCAAAAAGTTCTCTTCACTTTCACCTGCCGGGAAACCGGTATGGCGGCGGGACGGACCGATCCGGTACCCACAGGATCATTCTAACCTACAAAGATACGGCGTTTGTCTAAAGATGTAGGAAGAACCCTCTTCCGAAAATCCAGCCGCCTACTTCCTCGCAGGCACTGGCTTTTTCAGGCTGACAACAACCGCCCCGTCCAGGATGCAGACATCACCGCGCTCGGCGTTGATGTGCATTCCACCGCCCAGGCGATAGAAGCCCACAGCGCTATTGGCCCCCTTGGGCATGCCCGAGTTGCCAACCAGGCGGCCGCTCGCTATCGGCTCAATCCGGACGTACTCCACAGCCGGCTTCATCCCGGCCCGCGGCGACGGATCATGAATCAACAGGACCCCCTCATCGGCCCGGCCCTTTTCATCGACGCCATACCCGGCCAGGGTCACCCAGTGACCGCCGAAGCGTTGGTAGGCATCCTTGTCGGCATCGTGTCGATACCAGCCGACAATGAGCAACACCATGGAATCGCCCTGCATAGAGCCCCTCACCCAGTCAAGATCCGGCCAGGGCCAACCCGCCCTGAATCTCTTCTCAACCTGGCGCCATCCCTGGTAGGCGAAATCAGCTGAATACCCTTTCTCCTCTAACAGCTTGCCGATGCCCCTCAGGGCCGCCGGGGTTCCAGTCTGCCGCTGAGTCTCGGTGTCCATGTAGCCTCGGCCGCCGAGTCGCCTGGCCAGGCGGCCCTGGAGCCGAGAGTCGAGCTTGCCCTCGGACAGCAGGCGATCGTACTTCCTTTCCCGGGCGAGCCAGGCCAGGGCGTTTGAAGCGGCCACCGGCCCTCCGTAGTGCTTCCCCCCAAAGGGCAGAGCCGCCTCGGAGTCCGTCGCCGTAAGATCAGGCATCACCCCAAGGCGTTCAACACTTTGAGCAGGCGGCTGCTTCCCTGGAGAAGGGGTGGCGACAAGGCTCTGCGGTGAACGGTCCGCGACCCACTCCACCGCCCGGGGGATAAAGAACTCCAGCCCCCTGGTGGCTTCAGGATGGGGA
Organism: Planctomycetota bacterium; assembly: GCA_003509045.1. Lineage (GTDB taxonomy): Bacteria > Planctomycetota > UBA8108 > UBA8108 > UBA8108 > UBA8108. Next base: position 4,068 of record DODI01000014.1, read on the forward strand.
CTGATACTGATGACCCGCCCCCCCTCGCACTTGCCGGCGAGGATCGCCGGAGTCCCGACCTGCAGACCGGCCGGGCTGCCGTTCTCGGCATGCTCGGTGCGGTAGATGGCGAGCGGCTTGAAATCCGGCAGCCGGTCGAGGCCGGCGGGAGAAACAATCGGCCCATTGGCGAAGAGGACATCGAGAGGCCCCTTGAAATCCCCGAAGACCCTGCGTCCATCATCGGTCAGCTCGATCTTCACCTTGC
>DODI01000253.1:0-3101 GCA_003509045.1 Planctomycetota bacterium
CCTCTGCATCCGGCCAACCGCTGGTACCAGCGATCCTTCGCTCCCCGCGACGGGCTTGGCAGGATTCTCGAGCTCGATGGGACGAAGGGTCCCTCGCGCCTGGAAAACCCGGGTGCTCTCGACCGGGCGGAGATCAGGTCACTTCTCGAGGCGCTTGGAGTTGAGCCGCCGAAGGCAGGAGAGGGTCGTGCTCGCTGTCGCAGGGACCTGCTCGCCCAGGCCGAATACTGGAGCGGGCGCGATGCCGACCTCTCGGCCCTGCACAGGAAGACGGCCGAGACGCTCGCTCCGGCAGGGAAGAACCCCTGAGTCGGCGGCTGAGCTCAGATCTCGATGCGCACCAACTCCTCCTGGTGAGGGGGACCGGTCACCTCGGCGCCCTGTCCGGTATGGTACACATCAACTTCGCTGCGGATACCGATCCGCTTCTCCGGCATGTAGATGCCCGGTTCGACCGTGAACAGGGTTCCGGGGATCAGCTTGCGATCGTCGTAGGTTTCGAAGTCATCGAGGTGCGCGCCATTGCCGTGGATGCACTCGTGGAGGCTGTGACCGGTGCGGTGGACAAAATACTCTCCATATCCCGCATCTGTGATCACCCCGCGGGTGACTCGGTCGAGATCGCAGCCACGGATCTCCTCGCCGCTCGAGAAGGCCTCGTGCGCTCGCTCGCAGGCGGCCTTGCGGGAGTCCCGCACTACGCTGAACACCTTCAGCATCTCCGCTGGAGGCTCACTTCCTATAAAGGCGCACCAGGTGATGTCGGCGTAGATCGAGCCGGGCTTTGTCTCCTTGGCCCAGACATCGAAAAGCAGCAGGTCTCCGGGGCGGACCTCGGCTGAATTTTCGGCCGGGACCTCGAAGTGAGGATCAGCGGCATGCTCGTTGACCCCGACGATGGGGTCATGGTCATTTTCAAAGCCCCCTTCGCGAATACTCTTGTTGGCGTAGTCGCAGATGTCACGCTCGGTGATGGTCCTGCCAGCGCGCAGCGTATCACCTACAAGAGCGAAGACTTCGTCAACAACGCCGCGAATGTGGGCGCCTGCCCGGCGGTGGCTCTCAAGCTGTTCAGGGCTGAGGACGGATTCGAAGATCTGGATGAGCTCGCCGCTGGTGACAACCTCGACCCCCTTGCTCCGCACCTTTTCAACGGTTCCGGCATCGACCCTGGAGACGTAGGGGTTGTCGGTGGCGTAATTCATGGCGACCCTGGAGCTTCCGGAGAGGGTCTCCTCGAGCGCGGCATCGAGGGACTGCCTGGTTCCGTAGACTATTTTTGAGCCTGGCAGGTGGTCGAGGGCGGCGGCCTCGATGGCATGGACGAGCTTGGAGGGTTCTCCTTCCGCCGGAACGAAAAAGAACCATCTGCGTGTACCCATCTTGCCGGGGGCGAAGCGGAGGATGCTGTGGGCGATGGGGTCCAGGCCGCGGAAGTCATAGAAGAGCCAGCCGTCCAGGCCGGCTTCTTTGAGCTCAGCCTGCATCTTTTCGAGTTCGAAGGGTTTTGAGTTGTCCACTTGCTGGATCTCCCTGTCTTGTTTTTCTGTATAGAATTTCGGGGGATCCTGATCATAACAGAATCCGCCTCTCCAGAGGTCGTACTTCCTTAGCGGATTATTCCGGTGACGCGTCAGCTGTTCAGCGCGGCTCCATCCCGGCACCGGGGAATGGAGCCGGGGGTTGGGGGCCTCCCCTGTAGAGGAAGTTCAGGAGGTAGACGGCGTCCGCGAGATCCAGGGCTCCATCGGCGTTGATGTCGGAGGCCTCGTTGATTCGGGGACGCTCGCCATCCAGGAAAAGATAGGCGATCACGAAGACAGCGTCGCTCAGGTTGACGAGCTCATCTCCATTGGCATCGCTTCGCAGGAAATGAAGCTCAGGGGTGAAGCGAGTGACCCCCGAGGCATCGACATAGTTGCCGTAGCTTGCCAGGAGGGAGCCGCCAGGTTGCCCGGCTCCGGGCTCAAAGCTTTCACTGCCGGCGTTCGCGGCAAGGTAGATCATGCCTCCTCCCGGCTCCGTCCCGATGGACAGACGGGCGAAGGCGGTCCTGGAAAAATCCATCCCGGGATCGATGGTGTCGATCGATCCCACGCCGCCTTGGAAGCCGAGGCTCGTCGCGTAGAGCTTGCCGTCAAGCCAGGCGAGGTCGTAATAGCCGCCCATTTCCGTACAGAGGAGCTCACCATCGGTGAGCTGGAGGGCTCCTTCACCCACCGCCGCGGCGAGCTGCGCGGGATTGAAGCGCACGAGTTTTTCCGATGCCATCCCGGTCTCGCTGTCGGTCAGACCGATGGTTACCAGGTAGAGGTTGCCGGCCGGGTCAAAGGTGATGGGGCCTGAGAATGGAGAGATGCCGGCGACAATCTCATCGTTGGCAGCCTCCGGATCATCGTCTAGGAGCCACACGGAGTTGCCTGGAGAAGCTCCCAGGCCGGAGATGAAACCTCTTCCGGCGATCTCCCGGCGGGCGGTCCGCGGGGCGAAGACCATGTCAAAGTTGAAGCCGATTCGGTCGACAAGCTGCGCGCCGCTTCCGTCAAGAGGCACCCTGTAGATGTTCTGTTCCGAGCTTTCGCCGAACCAGGCGTTGAGCCCCCCAGGCTCCATGACCAGGAAGGAGCCGAAAACAGCCGGTTGAAAGGAGGCTAGGACCCTGGCGCCGTCTTCACAGTGAATCCGGATCTCACCGCCCTCGCTGACAATGGGCTCGCCCGCGGAGGAGAACGCGAGTCCTCCGAGCTGCAGTGCGAAGGGGGCGCCCGCATCGTAGCTGAAGAGCTGCTCTGATTCGAATCCATTGGCGAGTTCATAGGTTATCTGCGCATTGAGAAGACCTGGATGGATAAGGTTGAACATCACGCCCGTCAACACGACCATCAGAGAGTATCGCATAAGAATTCTTTCAGCTTGCGGGTACCCGGTTTCAGCTGGCGGGCCAGCTTGATACGGGAGTCTTTCGTTGGTTTCCCCCTGCTGTTCTTCATCCCCGAAGACAGGGCATTTTTCCGGACAGGTCTCCTGGCTTACGGATCGAGCCGCCCTCCCGAACCTTCCCGACCCAGCCGTCAGGGTCAGTGGCGAGCTCCTTTCAGAGA
>DODI01000604.1:0-3817 GCA_003509045.1 Planctomycetota bacterium
GCGCTCTCGATGTTTCCGCGTATCTTCCCCGATATCTACGTCAACATGATCTGTGCCGGCGAGGCGAGCGGCCAGCTTGATACGGTGCTTGACCGCCTGGCAGAATACCAGGAGGCCTCCAGCGCGCTGAAATCAGACATCAAGTCGGCGATGACCTACCCCATTGTCTCGCTGTTGATGGTTCTCGGCATTACCTTCTTTCTGCTCGTCTTCGTTATTCCGAAATTCGAGTCTATGTTCTCCACGCTCAACGTGGAGCTGCCCGGCATCACGACCGCGTTGCTTGCGGCGAGCCTCTTCCTTCGAGAAAATGTTCTCTACTGGATGGGAGGGGTGGTAGCTCTGGGGGTGGCGGCGACCTACTGGCTACGGTCCGACAGCGGCATCACCGCTCGCGACTGGATGCTGATCAATATTCCCGTCTTCGGTCCTCTTTTCAGGAAGGTAACCCTGTCGCGTTTCTCGAGAACCCTGTCGACCCTGATCCAGAGCGGAGTTCCCATTCTTGGCGCGCTGGAGATCGTCTCCCAGACCTGCGGCAACAGGATCTTTGCTCGAGCCGTAGACGAGGCATCTGCGAGTGTCAGGGAGGGAGAGACCCTTGGTGAACCGCTCGCCAGGAGCGGGGTGTTTCCTCCGATGGTGACCCGTATGGTCGCCATCGGGGAGCGCACCGGAGCGCTTGAGGCGCTGCTTGAGAAGATCGCGGATTTCTACGATCGCCAGGTGAAAACCAGCGTAGAGGGACTCACCTCGATGATTGAGCCCTTCATGATCGGGATCATGGGATTCCTGGTCGGAGGCATGGTCATGGCGATCTTCCTGCCGATCTTCAAGATGGTAGGCAGCATGGGCGGCTGAGAGCTGGCTCGAAGTGGTGTTAATGTTACGAAAGTACCGCTAATGTTCAAAGATGAGGTAGAAGGCCTGAAAATGTCACCCCGACTGTCGGGAACCGACAAGCTCTGCCGATACAGGTAGTGTTGAGGGAGGTTTCTGACTGGCGCCTGCGGCCCGAGGGCCTGCAGTGGCGGCAGCTTGTTTTGGGTTTGAATTTGAGCTATGTCTGAAAACAGAAATGGGACCGTATTGCCCGGCGCAGGTCGCCTGGTACTGGTGTCCGATGACGAACCGAATCTTCGCGACCTGCTCACCCTCGTACTCGAGGAGGAGGGCTATAGCGTGGTGTCTGCCGCCAGCGGGGAGGAGGCGCTTGCCACCTTCCGCAAGTACTCGGACCGCATCGTTCTCATCATCCAGGACCTGAAGCTTCCCGACCTCGACGGAGCGAGGCTCCTCGCCCGGTATACGACCGAGGCTCCCGAGATTCCCGTCGTTGTTATCACGGCCTTTTCAACCTCGAACAACGCCGTCGAGGCCATGCGCCTTGGTGCCTATGACTACATCAGGAAGCCTTTCGAGGTGGACGCTATCCGGGATGTGGTCAACCGGGCGGTGGGTCCGAGCTCCGGAAGAAAAAATTCTGCGAAGGGGGAGGGAGAGGCCTCCTCGCGCAAATACGAGCTGATCGGCAACCACAGCAGCATCCAGAGAGTGATGGACCTGGTAAACCGGGTGGCGCCAACTGACAGCACCGTGCTGATCCAGGGCGAGAGCGGCACCGGGAAGGAGCTCGTCGCCCGGGCTCTTCACGACAGGTCCTCCAGGCAGGATGGGGTCTTTATCTCGGTCAACTGCAGCGCCTTTACCGAGACCCTCCTTGAGAGTGAACTCTTCGGGCATAAAAAGGGCTCCTTTACCGGGGCGGTGGCCGACTCCGATGGTTTCTTCAGGGCAGCCGATGGCGGCACCCTCTTTCTTGACGAGGTCGCGGATATGAGCCTGACGACCCAGGTCAAGATCCTCCGGGTTATCGAGGAACGTATCGTAACACCGGTGGGCAGCACCCGGGGCGAGGCGGTTGACGTCCGCATCGTGGCGGCGACCAATAAGAACATCCGTGAGCAGATTGAGCAGGGCAGCTTCCGTGAGGACCTCTATTACAGGTTGAATGTGATTCCCGTGGAGCTTCCTCCCCTGCGTGACCGCAAGGAAGACATCCCCTTGCTGGCCGGCTACTTCATTCGCAAGCACGCCGAGAAGATGGGCAAGGAGCTTACCGGGATTTCGGAGGCTTCGATTGAGAAGCTCCGCAGCTACGAATGGCCCGGCAATGTTCGAGAGCTCGACAATATCATCCAGCGGCATGTCGCCCTCTGCGTCGGCAGGGAGCTGGACTCCATCCAATTGCGCGATCACGGCCAGGAGTCTTCGGTTCCGGCCGCTGCCGGGACGCAGACGCGGGACTTTGGTATTCCCGATCGGGGAATGGACCTGGAAGATCGGCTGGAGGAGATCGAGACCGGCTATTTGCGCGAGGCGCTGAACTCTACGGGCGGGAACATGACCGAGGCCGCCAGGCTGCTGGGCATGAGCTATCGCTCGATGAGATACCGGGTGCAGAAGCTGCGTGTGCGGGATGTCGAGCCTGTCGTCTGAGGTCGCTCAGTCCTCGCCCTTGATGCCCTCGATCTGCTTCTTTCCCTCATCGATGTAGTTCTTCAGCTGCTTCCTGCTGGATGCGGGGATCAGGTCGATCAGGACCTGGCAGCTCTCTGAAAGGGGAGAGACCAGGGCGCTTGCGCTGATGAGCGCCGCGATCCGCCCGGGATCACGGTGAACTTCTTCCCCGGCTTTCTTCCCCGGCTTGATCCATTCATTCGCGACCAGGCAGACGCAGCCGAGAACCAGGATTCCGCTGGTCACCGAGATCAGGGCGCCAAGGGAGCGGTCGGAGAAGGAGAGCTGGTCGGGTCGCCCGAGGTCGAAGATGAGGGCGGCTATGATGGTCAGGAAGATGCTGCAAGACAGGAAGATGATCATGAAGGCCGAGCCATCGGCCAGGGCATCGGATTTCTGTCGGATGCCATCGAACATCGCCGCGTCTGCGAGACCCAGGTGAAGCAGGGAGGCGGCGACAAAGGCAATGAGGATGGTGGAGATCTGCAGGATCTGCCGGAACCATCCCCGTAACGCGCCGATGATCAGGAAGAACAGCAGGATGCCGAGGATGATGCCGTCGAGTGGGTTCAAGCGGAACACCTCGCTGCTAGCGGAGGTTGAATCCGGTACGGTATTCGCAGGCACGATTCCCGGGGGGTCATTTATTTTCTCGATTCCCGTCCTGGTTTTTGCGAGCCAGATGGTAGAGAGCGATCATAAAAAAAATATATAAGAAAAGTCCCGAAATCCACAGGCCCTAATTGGCCTTATCGGTGATCCAGGTAAACCAGTAAACCAGGAAGAGCAGGACCGACAGGATCGCCATGCCTGTCAGGATGGCTCCCTGGATTTTTGCGCGCTGGAATTATTCGCGGGTCTCCCTGTCTCGTTCGGCCCTGTTTTTTCCCAGTAGCCTGTGGCGGGCGCGCTCGAGCGTTCCGCTCAGGAGGGAGTCGTTCTGGATGTCCGCCCGCTGGGCAAGCCGATCCAGATGTTCGAGGCCGTTGCCGGCAGAGGAATTTCCCAGTGAGATGATGACGTTACGCAAGAAGCCCCGGAAGCCGGCGCGCTTGACCGGGCTCTGCGGAAATCTCTCGGCAAAGCTCTCCGGCGTCAGGGTGGTCAGTTCCGAGAGCCTTGGGAAGATGTTCTCTTCGCGGGCGGCGAGGTCCGGTTCGCTGCGCGGCCGGGGTTCGCTGTTCCAGGGGCAGACCTCCTGGCAGATGTCGCAGCCGAAGACCAGGTTCTCCATCTTTTCTTCCAGCTCCGAGACAATCTCACCGCGTTCTTCGATCGTCAGGTAGCTGATGCAGCG
>DODI01000604.1:4210-5339 GCA_003509045.1 Planctomycetota bacterium
CCGCAGTGGTCAACAGCCGGCGGGTCGGGCTTGAGCTCATGGGAGGTGAGGATCACTCCGAGGAAGAAATAGGAGCCGTTGTCGGAATCGATCGAGCAGGTATTTTTTCCGATCCACCCGATGCCGGCCTTTTGAGCCCAGGCCTTCTCGAGTACCGGCCCGGTATCGACATAGTAGCGGTAGTCGCCCCCGAAGCGCTCCTTCAGCAGGCGACAACAGCTCTTCAGGCGCTTCTCAACGACCCGGTGATAGTCGGTGCCGCGCGCGTAGGATGCGATCTCCGCATGATCGCTCGAGGGGTTGGCGATTCCCGCCGCGCCGTCTTCTCCATAGTGAATCGCGGTTACGATGACGCTCCGGACGCTTTCGAGGACCTCGTGCGCGTTCCTGCGCCGCTGGGCGTTTCGGGCGAGATAGTCCATGTTTCCAGCGTAGCCCCTGTCAATCCACTCGCTGAACTCTTCCGCTCCAGGGGTCTCCTCGGCATCGGCAAAACCTACCCTGTCGAAGCCATTGTCAAATAAGAGTTTACGGAGTTCTTCCGTTGACCGTTCCGGCTCTCCAGCCTCTTTGTTGTGGGGGCTTGTGTTCCTTGGGGGCTTCACTTACACTCTCGGACTTGCCATTTCTAGCTATTGAGCATCGCTCAAGGTTGGTGAGCGCTCTCTTCTTAAGAGTACTGAAGAGAGCTGGTTTTCAGGAGGCTTGGCGTATACGCCCTGAGGCGTTTGCGAAAACCTTCTGAATATCGCGAAGATGCCATAAACCTGAATAATTTATAGAGGAACGACAAACAGATGCCTATCGCAACTCCCCAGCAGTACCGGGAAATGTTAGATGCCGCCCAGGCGGGCGACTACGCCTACCCAGCCATCAACGTCAGCAGCATGGTGACGGCCAACGCCGCCCTGAAAGGTTTTGCCGAGAAGAAATCAGACGGAATGATCCAGGTCTCCACAGGCGGCGGCGCTTTCGCCTCCGGCCTCGGAGTGAACGACCTGGTCCTCGGGGCCATCTCCATCGCTGAGCACATTCATCGCATGGCTGAAAGATACGATGTTCTTGTCGCCCTGCACACCGACCATTGTCCCCCCGACAAGATCGACAGCTTCATGGTTCCCCTGATCGA
>DODI01000162.1:0-2633 GCA_003509045.1 Planctomycetota bacterium
GTGTCCACGATATCCTGCCTGTCCTGCCGACGACGAAGGTCCCCTGGATGGAAAGCGCGTCCTCCTACCACGCAATCCAGAGGCTTCCGGGCGGCCAATGGCTGGCCTTTCTGAGAGGCACTCCGGTCAAGGGACTGCCAACCCTTGGCTTCGCCACCAGCCAGAACGGCCGGGAGTGGCGGTGGGGAAAGAACAATCCCATCCTTCACCCCGACGATGGAGGCAAGGGATACCGCGGCATCTATCGTCCCGGATTTGTCGCCTACCTCGGCAAGCTGCGCTCAGGTAAGCGAAAGTACCTGCTGGTATGGACGGAAAGCCCCGCAGCGGGCGATGTTCCCCAGCCGCGCTACGGTTACACCACCGACTTCATCAAGGTGGTGCGGGACCCGAGAGGGCCTGCCAAATGGCCCGCCGGCGATGGCCTGATCAGCGCCTGGCGCGAAGGCAACCGGCTTTACCTTTTCGCCGGGAAAGAGCTGCACGTCATGAAGCTGCCGGTCTCAAGGTAGACAGGCATCGATAGCCATCACCGCGAAGGCCGTGCCGGCGTTAGAGATGAAATGTTTTGAGTCCCTGGTCGGAGAGCGGGTAAACCACCGGCCGCTCTCGCGCTGGTTTTTTTTCAGCCAGGCGATGGCCCTCTTGAGTCGGTCATCCCGGGCTGGCACGCCGCCCTGGCGAAGAACGTAGGCCACAAATCCTGTGCCGTATCCATCGCTCTTTTCGAGCTCCTGCTTTTTATCATCCTTGCGCTTGTGGCCGTCCCACCCCTTGAGGAGACTCGCCATGGCCCACCCGCCATCAGGCCGCTGAAGGGCGGAGAGCGCCGAGATTGCCGAGGCCTGGTCCTTCTTCTCCATGAGTCCGCCAAGACGTGCCGAGGCCCACAAAAGCATCGCTCGATGATGGAGCGATGGCGGAGGGTTCTTCAGCAGGTAGCGCCGAATCCCCTCAACCCCGGCCTTCGCTTCATCGCTCGAGGCGTAGCCTCCGGGCGCCATTCCAACCCCGAGCGCGGCGAGGGTTACGCCATAGTGCGCATCGGACTCCATGGGAGGCCAGCCGCATTCGAGCCAGTCCCAGCCGCCATCCTTGCGCTGGAGGCTCCACATGCGCTTGAAGGCCTTCCGCGTAACCGGGTTGAGCTTACCCGTCGTCAACCGGTCATTGGCAGCCAGCAGGGATGCCGTCACAACGACCTCGGCATCCCACCGGGGTCCCTGGCTTTCCCAGCGCTCCTCGACCATCGATTCGAAAAACTTTCGCACCTCCTGCGAAGGAGGCGAGATCGATTTCAGAGAGGGACGCGCCATCAGATAGGCGAAGTTCGTGTGGCAGGTGCCGCACTTGCGGTGCTTCTGCCAATGCAGGGCAGCGGTGTCGAGGTAGCGCGCGGCGAGCGGCGCGGAGAACTCGCCTCGAACAGGTTCTTCAGAAGAAAGCTCCGGGGGTTCCTCGACATTGTCGAGCGTGACCCGCTCGCCATCCTCGGCCGACACCTCCAACGAGAAAACCGCCAGCAGCACAGCCAGCAAGCTTCTGAATCGAATCATCGTTTCTCCCTCAAAGGACCCGGGTCTCAGCCACGAACAATTCCGCCTCCAATGACAAGCCCTAGCTGCCGGCCTTCGCGGGCAAACGCTCGGCCGTACGCTTCACCTTCCCCTTGATGGCCCCCTTGATGGCCTTGCAAACAGCCCTGGCGAGGATTTCCGCGCCTTTGACATTCGGATGGACACCATCCGGAAAGTGCTCCTTGGCACCGCTAAGCGCCTTGTAGAGATCAATAACAGGCAGCTTCTTCTTCTTCGCCACGCCTTCCAGCAGAGGAATGACCTCCCCCTTGACGACCTTCTCGGTAATTCCCCACCGGTCCTTGTAAACAGGTACCGGCTTGCACAGCCAGACCTTTGGCCGGGAGGGAAGCGCCTTGAAATGATCCACCAGGGCGGCCAGGTCGACCGCGTATTGCGCCTTGTGTTTCCAATTCTGCGGCTTGGAATCGTTGGTTCCCAGCTTGATGATTACGATATGGGGCTTGAACTCGGTGGCCGCCTTGAAAGCGCCGGTTCTCCAATAGGGATGGTCGCCCTTCTTGAGCAAGGTGGCTCCGCTGACGCCAAAGTTTCTGCTTTCGTACCCGGCACCCAGCAAGCCGCCAAGCACCTTTGGATAGTTGTTCTTCCCGCGATTGGCCACACCGGCTCCATAGGTGATGCTGTCTCCCACACAGGCAACGCGAACCACCTCCGCGGCGCGAACCGGTGCCGCCTGCAGGCAGATGACGACCGCCGCCAGGATCGAATATTTTCTCATGCCGCGACTCCTTATATTCCGCTGGTTGGAAGTCTGCATTCTAACAGCAGACCGGCCCTCGAATGGAAAGAAAGAGGCGCTCAGCGGATCGGAATCGCCTCAGTCTGCACCTCCGCGGCAAGCTCTTCAACCCGTCGCCGGTCAAGCCGGCCCATGAGCACCCTCGCGAGATTGTCTGCGGCCGCCGCGACGCCATAGCTGATAGCAGCCAGGGGCTCTCGGCCTTCATCGAGAGCCAGGGCGATCGCCGCCGCCATGCAATCGCCGCAACCGATGGAGTTGACCGCCTCGACGCGTGGCGGAAAAATCCTGGC
>DODI01000555.1:0-3739 GCA_003509045.1 Planctomycetota bacterium
GGTCAACTTCCGTCCGAGCCACGATGGCAAGAGCGAGTCCCGGGTGCCGGACGGGGGCGAGATGCGCGACGCGGCGGAGCCTACGCCGGGGGTTGAGAACAGGCTGGATGTGGAAACGGGCATCGTGATCAACGAGATCATGTATCACCCGATCTCCAATGACAGGAACCGCGAGTTCGTAGAGCTCTACAACCGCTCGGATGCGCCGGTGGATCTGACCGGCTGGGAGTTCACCAGCGGCTTCGAGTTCAGTTTTCCCGACAATACGGTCGTGGCGCCGGGCGGCTACCTGGTGGTGGGGCGGGATCCCGCCCTGCTCAGGTCGGTCTACGGCCTGGAAGAGAGCTCGGTGCTTGGGCCGGTTGACGAGGAGGCCCTCGATGATTTCGGCAGCCTGAGCGACCGCGGCGAGCGGATTACCCTGCAGGACGGGATGGGGCGCACGACCGACACGGTGCGCTATTTCGACGGCGGCGAGTGGCCGCGCTGGGCGGATGGCCACGGGTCCTCGATCGAGCTTATCGATCCGCTGCAGGACAACCGTTTCGGCATGGCCTGGGACGCGAGCGATGACTCGGACAAGTCCGAGGTTACCCGATTCTCCTACACTACACGCCATAGGGGAGGTGAATCGGAGCTCCACCTGCTGCTGTTGAGTCGCGGAATTACCGTTGTGGACAACGTCTCGGTGCTCCAGGGAGGCGCGGCCAGCGAGGATATTCCCATCATCGACACCAACGAGACCTGGGCCTATTTCAAGGGTACCCGGGCGCCTCCCGCGAACTGGAAGGCTCTCGACTTTGATGATTCTGACTGGCTCAGCGGGCGGACCGGCATCGGCTACGGCGATGGCGATGACGAGACCGTTCTCAATGACATGCGGAACAACTATCTGACGATCTTCTGCAGGAAAACGTTTACCGTTGATGACCCCGAAGGGCTCGAGGAGTTGGTCTTCCAGGTCACGGTTGACGATGGGTTCTACGCCTATCTCAACGGCACCCAGGTCGCCTCCTACAACGTCAACTCACCTGCCCATGATGCGCTGGCCTCCAGCGCTGGCGAGCCGAGCCTCCAGCAGCAATCGATTACGAATTTCCGCGAACTGCTCAACGAGGGAGAGAATGTCCTCGCAGTGCAGGTTCATAACGGAGGCTCGATGAATAGCTCCGACCTCAGCTTCATCCCGCGCCTGGTCAACCGGGTGCCTTCGGACGTCGTCCGGGGAGATGAGCGCCTGGTGAACACGACCTTCAATTCAAACACCAGCGGCTGGACCATCCAGGGAACCCATGTGCGTAGCGGGCGCAGCACCACTCATTCGATCGACGGGGCCGGCTCCCTGAAGATCATCGCCTCCGGACGCGGCGACAATAAGGTTAACCGGATTGAGAGCGCCAACAGCGGTGTGCGGTCGTTCAGTACGCAGGAGGACCAGCTTGTTGTCTTCGATGCGAAATGGCATGTCGGATCCCAGACGCTCAACACCCACGGCTACAAGCACGAGATGGCGAAGACCCACGAGCTCGCCGTGCCCGAAAACCTCGGCAGTCCCGGGGGCCTCAACAGCGTCACCAGGAGATTGCAGGCCGACGGCGCCGTCAACCTGGGCCCGGTGATGACCGACCTCGTGCAGACTCCCCAGGTCCCGATCGCTGGTGAGCAGGTCCGGATCCAGATCCGCGCGGCCGACTCCGACGGGGTCGAGAGTCTTCGCCTGCGCTGGTCGGTGAACAACCCGACGACCAATCCCTCGACGGTGGAGATGACGGAGGTGGGCGGGGGCGCCTGGGAGGCCGTGGTTCCGGCGCAGAGCGTCAACTCGAGGGTCATCTTCTTCATCGAGGCGACGGATGCCTCGGGCAACCCCGGCCGCTTCCCGGTTGATATCGCCGAGCGCTCCCATCCCATGGTGCTGAATCCACCGACGACAGGCATTCACGACCGGCGCTATTTCATCTACTCGCAGGAGTCGACGAGGAACCCGTCCACCCGCTTCCACGATTACCGATTTCACACGAGCGCCTACAACGAATCTCGTCTTGGCAGCCGCAGGAGGCTCTCCAACGACCTGGTCGACGGCTCCTTCAGCTTCGGCGGCACAACGATCTACCACGAGGCGGCGATGCGCTTCTCGGGGAGTCCCTGGGCCCGCGGCAGCTGGAACGGCAGCTTCCGGGTGGTCTCGCCCCGGGACAATCCGATCAACGGCTGGATCAGGAAGTTCAACCTGGAAGATCATCACAACAACCCGAGCAACGCCCGGGAGCGGATCGCCCATTACCTGCTGCGCCTGAACCAGGGAACGATCGCGGTGCCCTATTCGGAGGTGCAGTCGATGGCTCGCTGGCAGGTCAACACCCGGATCGCGACGACCCGCGAGCATGTCTGGGTGCCGGACACCCAGTATGTCGGGCTGTGGTTCGACGAGGCCGATGGCGACTTCATCGAGATGGATGACCGCTTCGTGATCAATGACAGTGGGGACCGGACGGGAAGCAGCGATGGCTACGTCCGCTATCCGCCGCCGAGTGAACGCAGGCAGGGGGATGGATCCAATAAGGAGAACTACCGCTGGTTCTTCGGCCTGAGGGCCAAGAACGGCGCGGATGATTTCACCAACTTCATGGAGTTCTGCCGCCTGATGGATCCCGCCGTCACCAATAACGCGGCCTTTGAGAGCCAGGTCTGGGACAAGGTCAACGTCGAGGAGATGCTGCGCATCTGGGCGATCCGCTTCAACCAGGCTGACTGGGACACCTGGGGGACAGACCGAGGCAAGAACTGCTATTTCTACCAGGATGGTTCCGAGGGAAGATGGCACCTGCTGGCCTGGGATATGGAGCTGACCTTCGAGACCGGTCGTCTTGACCAGTTCCTGATTCCCAGTTCGCCGAATTCGGCCTTCCGTCCCAGCGGCGGCAAGTTCGCCGAGGTGGACAGGATGTTCCAGATCCTGCCGATCAAGAAGCTCTACTACGGCATCCTTGATACGATGGTCAACGGCGACAACGCCTTCTATTCCTCCACCCGGCTGAATGAGTATATGACCAAGCTCGACCGGCTGGGGATGAACGAAACCACGATCGGCAAGCCGAACGGCTACATCGACCAGCGCCGCAACCGCCTTCGCACAAGGATCGCCTCGGTTTCGAATACGGCCTTCCGGATCTCGACGAGGAACGGAGCGGACTTCTCCACCGCGGAGCGGGAGGTCTCACTCGCCGGCACCGGGCCCGCGCGGCTGCGCCAGGTGCTCTTCAATGGCGAGAGCTATCAGCTCGAGCACACGAGCATGACGGCCTGGCGGGTGGACGAAATCCCCCTTGGGCCGGGCGAGAACCTCCTCGAGCTGCTCGCCATCGATCTCAACGGAAACGTATTTGGCGCCGACATCATCACCGTTACCAGCACGGCGGTCTTCGAGCCGCCCACCATCACTACCCTGGGTCCTACCGAGGGCGTTGCCGGCGATACGATTCAGATCAGGGGTACGAATTTCCTGCCCGGGATCACGGTGTTCTTCGGCGATACGCTCGCGCCTTTGGCGCAGAGAATCTCCCCGACGAAGATCATCGTCGAGGTGCCTGAGGGCTCGGGAGCGGTCGAGGTGATGGTGCGAAACCCCAACGGGCAGGAGGCCTCCGGGGCGGTCTTCACCTACATCGAGGAGGGCTCGGTGTTCGTGCGCGGAGACGCCAACAACGATGGGGCTGTCGACATCAGCGACGCGGTCGCG
>DODI01000555.1:3916-5940 GCA_003509045.1 Planctomycetota bacterium
AGGGCTCGGGAGCGGTCGAGGTGACGGTGCGGAACTCCAACGGGCAGGAGGCCTCCGGGGTGACCTTCACCTACATCGAGGAGGGTTCGGTGTTCGTGCGCGGAGATGCCAACAACGATGGGGCGGTCGACATCAGCGACGCGGTCGCGGTGGTCGGGCATCTCTTCCTCGGGATGGATCTCGGCTGCCAGGACGCCGCCGATGCCGACGATGATGAGCAGCTGGTGATCACCGATGCGGTCTACCTGCTCGATTTCCTTTTCAGGTCAGGCGCTCCTCCGGCGCCTCCTTACCCGGCATCGGGAACGGACCCCGACGGAGACATCCTGGGCTGTGATTTTTAGTCCGGCATAGTTTGCCGGGAGCGTAAGCCAAGGGGTATCATTGAGGAATCGAAGGCACATCCGGGGGGGATCCATGATCAATCATACTTACGCATCGAGCCTGTGCTCGGCGTCAGCGCCGGCAAGGCCGGCAACCGCTTACATTCTTCTTTTCGCCTTGCTTGTTCTTTTTCCTGCTTCGGGGAGGCTCCAGGCTCTGACCATCTCCGAGGTCATGTACCACTCCGGCGCTCTGGAGGACCAGGGTGATGAGTTCATCGAGCTCTACAATGAGAACATCGATCCGGTCGATCTGAGCGGCTACTCGATCTGCAATGGAATCAATTTCGTTTTTCCCCGCGGCACCTACCTCGATGGTCACTCCTACCTGGTGATCTGCGCAGACGAGGCCGCGATTCGCGACCGCTACGGCATCACCAATACCATTGGCGACTGGATCGGCTCACTGGACAATTCCGGCGAGAGAATCGAGATCTGCAATACCGGCGGCCGCATCGTTACGGAGCTGCGTTACAACGACCGCGGCAAGTGGCCGGTCGGAGCCGATGGTACGGGACATTCTCTTACCCTGAAGGCTCCCTTCCTGGATGTGGACGATGCGGACAGCTGGCGTCTGAGCCGGGCACTGGGAGGTACGCCGGGCAGGCCGAATGGTCCTTCTTTTGAGGCGGGGGCGGTCTTTGAGCCGCCGGCCAATGGCATGGACTCGAACGGTTTTATTCTCACCTGGCTGGTTCTCGGACCCTATACCGGAGCCACCTGCGATCTTGGCGACTCGGTCATTCGCGCGGACTGGTTGCGTGAAGCCGGAGGCGGCACCCGGCGACAGACGGATATGGACTGGAGGGCTGGAGACGTGGTCAACACCAGCTTTGCCAGCGCCCGCTCCACGGGCTTGCATCAGAATTCACCGACCAATACTCCCACGGTCGAGGAGTACCTCTCGTTTGGAGACACGATCGATTTCAACGAGTCGGTTTGGCCGCCGAACCCTGAAAACGTGATGGGCTATGCCTTCACCTACGTAGACAACGTCACGGGTTCGGACCTGGGAGTTACCATAGGATGCGCGAGCGATGACGCCATCGCCGTCATGATCAACGGCAGCCACGTGCATGTGAACGATGCCTGCCGGGGTGTCGGCAATTCCGGGCAGGTCCAGGACACCGCCTCGGCGACCCTGCAGCCCGGGAAAAACCTGGTAGCCGTAAAGGTTTTCGAGAACGGCGGCGGCTGGAGCTTCAGGTTGCGTTTCCAGGCACGAGTAGGCGGAGCGCCGATCACCGACATCTCGCAACTCCAGGTTACTACGAATGTCGATGAGGGTCTCGATTTTGACGGCAACGGTGACCCGATCAAGGACCCCGGCGGCGGAGACCCCGGGGACCCCGGACCGGACATTCTCCAGGAGGCTGGAAGCTCACCCGTGCTCCTTAACGAGGCGCTCATGCTGACCAATGGAGAGCGTTGGCTCGAGCTCTACAACCGCTCGGGCTCGACTGTCAATCTCTCGGGACATTATCTGACCGATGATCCCGGCAACCTCACCAAGCGGCAGCTCCCCGGAGGGACAAGTATCGTCTCTGGCGGTTACCTGACCTTTACCGACACCGAGCTGGGATTCGATTTTTCGATTACCGAAGAGCGGGACAGGATCTTTGTTGCCCTGGTGGATGACAC
>DODI01000204.1:0-8875 GCA_003509045.1 Planctomycetota bacterium
GTGACGGCGAGCTTTGGCCAAGCTTGAGATATCCAAGGCCTACATCGTTCATCGATGTAAGGAAGCGGAAGATGGGCGGCTGGTTGGCGAAGAATTCGCAGGCATCCTGGATCTCGAGTTCCAGAATCTCCGCGATATTCTTTCCCTTGAAGAGGACCTCCAGGGTGGCCCGGTTGAAACGCCGGCCCCGGCATTCTTCACAGGTGACCCAGATGTCAGAGAGAAACTGCATTTCAACCTGGCAGGCCCCCTGGCCTTCGCATGAGGAGCATTGCCCTTCTGAAGAGTTGAAGCTGAAGCGACCCGCCTTGTACCCGCGGGCCATGGCCAGCGGCATCCTGGCGTAGAGCGCCCTGACATGGTCCCAGGCCCCTGTATAGGTCGCTGGAGTCGATCTGCGCGATCTCCCGACGGGTTTCTGCCCGACGGTCACTAATCGCCGGATGCTCTCCAGTCCCTCAACTGCAGACAGATGGTCAAATTCAGATTCACGGCGCAGGTGGGCCCGGACGGCTTCCGCGAGGATCTTCATGACGAGGGTTGATTTGCCTGATCCGGAAACTCCTGTGATGGCCGTCAGGGCCCCATGAGGAAATTTAACATCCAGGCTCTTGAGATTATGGAGAGTAGCCCCCCGGAGCCAGATCCCGTCCCCAGACGGCGAGCGCCTCTCGACTCCATCGAATACCTGGATGTCTCCGCGAAGGTAGCTCCCTGTGAGTGAAGTTTTGTCGGCTGCTACATCGGCGGGTGTCCCGCTGGAAACGATCTCTCCGCCCCGCTCTCCAGGGCCGGGCCCAAGGTCGATCAGATGGTCGGCAGACTCGATCAGGTGACGATCATGTTCGACAACAACAACTGTATTGCCGGCATCTTTGAGCTCCTGCAGGCTAGTGAGAAGACTTCGCGTATCCCATTCGTGAAGGCCAATGGTCGGCTCATCGAGAACGTAGATCGCCCCTGTGAGCCGATTTCCAAGCTGCGATGCCAAGCGGATTCTCTGGGCTTCACCGCCGGAAAGTGTATTGCTGCTTCGGCTCAACTCAAGATAGCCGAGCCCAACGTCAGTGAGGAACCGGAGCCTGTTTGAAAGCTCCCTCAATACGTCGCCGGCTATTTCCTGTTTCCGGCCTGAAAAAACGAGGTTCCTGAAGAAGCTCTCTGCATCGGCAATAGACAGGGAGAGGAGATCGTGAATCCCCTTGTTGGCGACTCGCACAGCAAGGGATTCGGGCTTGAGCCTCCGCCCCTCGCAGGCGGAGCACTGTCTGGATTCGAAGAGGCTGTCGAGCCCCTGGCCTTTCAGGTTCGGATCCTTGCCCCGGAGCCACCCCTCCAGCATGGATGCAAGGCCGGTCCAGGTGATTTCGTGCTGCCCCATCTTTAACGCCAGGGGAATCAGTTCGTCTCCAAGTCCATGTAGTAGAGAGCGGAGAATATCAGGGTGAAGGTCGCCAGTCGCGTAGCCAGGCTGGAGGCCGAGGTGCCTCTCTACTGCGTCAAGCCCGACGAGCGCTGATGGCCTGAAGGTCTCGAGGTAGACTCTCAGCGGCGGGGCGACCGCGAGGATCAAAGGCTTCGAGGGATCTACGACCAGGCCGTCATAGAGCACCCTGGGCTCCTTGCCTGCCCCTCCGCAGGATGGGCAGGCCCCTTCATAGCTGTTGTAGGAGAACATGCGGGGCGAGAGGGTGCCCGAAAAGGTGAAGTGTCCATCTCTGCAGGAGGGCTCCCTGGAATGTCGAACAATCCGGCCCCCATCAAGTCGCGTAGCGACCACGCCCTCGGCCATGGCGTAACAGGCCTCAATGGAAGCCGCAATTCGTGACTGAACCGACTCGGAGACGACCATTCGATCCAGCACCAGGAATAGCCTGAGAGGTTCTCCGTCAGCGCAGGAGCGAAGAATATTCAGAATTCTTCTGAGGGCGGCATCTTCGCCCTCGTCCAGCCGAAGTTCCTCCTCTCCTGCGAGTATTCGCGTACGGCCATCCTTCAGGAGCCGTAAAATGAGCCTCCTGAGTGAGTCCTCGGCGGTGTCATCTACAACAAGGGGGGCAAGGATGTAGAGACGCCTTTCGTGGTTCTGGTTGACGAGGTCTTCAGCCAGCTTGCTTGGGGTGACCCAGGCGAGCTCCTGTTCGCATTCAGGGCAATGGGGCTGACCGATGTGGGCAAAAAGAAGACGCAAATGGTCGTGGACTTCAGTCATGGTGGCTACCGTGGACCGGGAGCTTCCACTGCCGGACTTCTGGTCAATAGCGATCGCTGGAGCCATCCCGGTAATTCGCTCAACAGGCGGACTGTTGCGGCTGCCAAGGAAATGCCGGGCGTAGGTAGAGAGGGAATCGAGGTAGCGCCGCTGGCCTTCGGCAAAGAGTGTCCCGAAGGCCAGGGATGATTTTCCGGAGCCGGAGACTCCGGTCAGCACAGTCAGTTTTTGATGGGGGATTGCAACATCTACACCTTTGAGGTTGTTGAGGGTGGCGCCCTGGATCTTGATCTCCCGGGGGCCGGCGTCCGGCGTCTTGCCGGAGGGCGGGCGGTGTTCGCCTGAGGGGCCTGGGGGGCCACCATCGAGTCGAGCCTTCAAGGCGATGCCCGTGTAGGATCGTGCGTTTTGGCTGATCTCCTCCGGCGTGCCAACCGCAATCACCTTGCCCCCCGCGGAGCCGCCCTCTGGGCCGAGATCTATTACGTAATCCGCGGTCTGGATAACCTCGAGATTATGCTCGATGACAACGACTGAATTTCCGTTGCTGACTAATTCGTCAAGAGCATCTATCAGGACGCGAACATCATCGAAATGGAGCCCGGTGGTCGGCTCATCCAGCAGGTAGAGGGTTCGACCCGTTGATTTTTTCTGAAGTTCGTTCGCAAGCTTCAGCCGTTGACCCTCGCCTCCAGAGAGCGTCGTGGCGGGCTGGCCCAGCTTCAGGTAGCTGAGGCCTAGACGGTCGAGTGTTTTCAGGGTTCTGTCGATTCGCGGAACAGTCGAGAAGATGTCTATCGCTTCACCAACGGTAAGATCCAGAACCTCGGAAATACTTTTTCCTCTAAAGCGGATTTCGAGTGTTTCGCGATTGTATCTCTGGCCTCCGCAGGCCTCGCAGCCAACCTCGACAGGGGCGAGGAATTGCATATCAACGCTTTTGACGCCAGCCCCCCTGCATTCGATGCACCGGCCGCCATCGACGTTGAAGCTGAAACGGGATGATTTGTAACCCCTTGATTGCGCCTCGGGAAGGCGGGCAAAGAGCTCGCGTATTAACGAGAAGAGCTTGGTGTAGGTGGCGGGATTTGAGCGGGTACTTTTTCCAATAGGGGTCTGGTCTACAGAGAGGATCTTGTCAATGAACTCATGCCCCAGGATGTCTGCATGGGCCCCGACGGCTTTTTTCCCAGAGCCTAATTTGCGCAGCAGCGCGGGATGGAGTACCTGGTTAATCAACGAGCTCTTTCCGGAACCGGAGACGCCTGACACGGCAACCAGTCTTTCAAGCGGGATCTCGACGTTCACATCATCCAGGTTGTTGTGGGTGACGCCTTCAAGCTTCAGAGACCTTTCCCAGCCAGCTCTGCGTCCTTGCCGCCGAAGCACCTGCTTTTTGCCGGAGAGATAGGCGCCTGTCATGGAGGCTTCTACTTCCATGATTTCCTTCGCTGTTCCCTCGGCGACAATCCTTCCTCCCTCAACGCCGGCTCCGGGTCCCATGTCGACGACATGGTCAGCGAGCTCAATGGTTTCCTGGTCGTGTTCAACCACGATTACCGTATTGCCCCTGTCTCTGAGCTGTTCAAGGGCTCCGAGAAGCTTCCTGTTGTCCCTTGAATGGAGCCCGATGGATGGCTCGTCGAGAACGAAGATAACCCCCTGGAGGGCGCTTCCAAGCTGCCCCGCAAGCCGAACTCTCTGGACCTCTCCACCGGCAAGGCTCGGGGCCGAGCGACCGAGACTGAGGTAGCCAAGGCCGACCTCTTTGAGGAAGCTCAGCCGGCGGGATATCTCGGAGATCAGGGGGGGCGCAATCTGGGCGGCGGGGCCATCTAATTGGAGTGTATTAAAAAAAACGAAAAGCTCATCGATCGGCAACTGGCAGAGGGCCCCAATGGTGGCACCTGAAAATTTTACGGCGCGGGGAAGGGCTCCAAGGCGTTCCCCGCGGCACTCTCGACAGGTTGATTCAGCAGTCAGCCCGGCGAATGCGTCCTCATCGGAATCTCGAATTTCCTCGAGTTGATCAAGGAGCCCGGGCAGCTGGCCCTGCCCGTACAAGAGGCTCTTGCGATCATCGCTTTCAAGATCGCCCCAGGCTGCATCCGCGGGCCTCCCGATCTTCTTGAGGATTTTGGTGACGATGGCCGGGTTGAATTCCAGATGGGCGGGCTTGCCATCGTCGCTGAAAAGAGAGAGCCCCCCTCTCAGTAGCGGGCTGGCCTGGTTGGTGACGAGGAGAGATGGATCAATCTGGAGGGCCTTGCCGATTCCTTTGCACCTGGGACATCTGCCAAAAGGCAGGTTGTAGGAAAAAATCCGGGTATCAAGTGAGGGGAGGTCAACCTGGCAGTCGGGACAGGAGAAACGGCCGGAAAAGAGTCTCTCTGTATCGGTAGGCTGCGGGGCGCCAGGGTCTCCGCGAAAGCGAAAGGTGTCTTCGGCTAGATGGAAGCAGTTTTCGATGGCTTCGACAATCCTGGGCCGCCGGCCGACCTCAACGGTCAGGCGATCACAAATAACATCGATAGAATGAACGGCGCTGGGGTCAAGGACCGGAGGGTCTTCCTGCAGGGCGGTGAGCTCGCCATCGACGATCACCTTCCTGTAGCCATCCCTTTTGAGCTTGTCAAATACGGATCCGAAGGCTCCGCGGCGATCGCGAATGATGGGAGCGCAGAAAAGCCCCCGGGCGCCTTCGAAGGAAGCGAGCAGTTGCGCGGCAACCTGCTCGGCGCTCTGGGAGTCAATAACCCGAGAGCAGCCCGGGCAATGTGGCGTCCCGAGACGGGCATAAAGAAGACGAAGATGGTCGTAGATCTCCGTCATTGTTCCAACGGTAGATCTTGGATTCCGCTGGATGGTGCGCTGTTCAATAGAGACCGAAGGCGAGAGCCCTTCTATGCTGTCAATCGCGGGCCTGTCGATTCCTCCCAGGAATCGACGAGCATAAGCGGAGAGGGATTCAAGGAATCTCCTGTGTCCTTCTTTGTAGATCGTATTGAAGGCGAGGCTGGACTTTCCTGAGCCGCTGACGCCAGTAATGACCGTGAGGGAGTTGCGAGGCAGGTCAATGGAAAGACCCTGCAGATTGTTTTCTGAGGCCCCGCGGACCTGGATAAATTTCAAAGGGTGTAGACCGCCTTCCGCATGGTTTCTCGCTCGATGGCATGGCCGACAAGCTGGTCAAATAAATCGGGCAGGGAAATACCGGCCGCCAGGGCGGACTGCGGAATCAGGGAGGTTTCGGTCATGCCAGGCAAGGTATTGATCTCGAGGACGACCAGCTCTCCTTCTTCAGTAAGAAAGATGTCGGTCCTTGAGAGGGGGTCGCAATGAAATGTCTTATGAACAAGAACGGCAAGGTCCTGGACCGAGCTGGTCATGTCCGCATCCAGCAGCGCAGGACAGATTTCTTCGGTGGCCCCCGGGGTGTATTTTGCCTGGTAGTCAAAAAACTCACTCGATTTGGGGAGGATCTCGATGGGAGGCAGCGCCTTGAGGTCTCCCTGGCGGAGCTCGAGCACCCCGCAGGTAAGCTCGCGGCCCTCGATCTGTTCTTCGACAATAAACCCTGACCCAGACAGGAGAGGGGAAGGACACCAGTGCCTCCCGTTAGCCGCCGCGGCCGAAAGGAATTCTTCAGCCGTTTGAAGTAGCTGGATTCCAACGCTGGACCCGAGGCAATTGGGTTTGACAATCCAGGGGAAGGGCATTTTTTCGGACATTTTTCGAGCCAGCGCCCCCCAGCTTTCTTCACTCCGGGTGTCGGAGAACATTGGAATTTCAAATCCGCGTGGAGTCCTGACTCCAGCCTGGTCAAGGACAGCCTTGGTGAGGGCCTTGTCCATTGTGAGAGCTGCAGGGGTTACATCCGGCCCGGTGAAGGGTATGCCAGCGACACGTAAAAATCCCTGGATGGTGCCGTCTTCCCCGCCGGGGCCGTGGAGGGCATTGAAGACGCAATCGACACCCTGTGATACGAGGAGGCCTGTTGCGTCGCGCGCGGGTGTGGTATTTCCATGAAACCATTCTGCCCTGCCGCGCCTGAGGGGAAGCGTTGTAAGCCGGGGACCGATCTCCCAGGGACCATTTGCGTGAATGCAGACGGGAGTGACCACATGACCTGCAGAAAGAAGATTGCTAACCACGCAAGCGCCAGTGGAGAGGGAGACATCGCGTTCGCCGCAAATACCGCCCATTACAACAGCAACCATCTGTGGTTTCTCGCTGACCATTTCTCCACCTTCTCTTCAGTCCCGGTCCGGGCCGGGAAAATATTCAGTTAAACTTTTCGGTCTACCACGAACCGGATCACTTCCCTGAAAGATTCTTTTCCAGCATCAGGCAGGGGCAAGCCGTCGAGGATCTCCAGAGATTCTCCTGCGAGTCTGTTGGCCTCTTCCTGGGCAAAATCCAGAACCTGTTCGCGTCGGTAAAAATCAATAACCCAGGCGATGTCATCTTCAGTCGTCGAATCTCGGCCTGCGCGCACGATCTCGACCAGGCGGCCGCGCTCCTCTTCCGTTCCCTTCTTGCTCTCGAGGGAGTGGGCATAGCAAATGCTCGGCTTTCCTTCCCGTATGTCACAGCCAACCTCCCCCCCCCTTCCCTTTCCTTCGGTAAGATCGATGAGATCATCGCGGATCTGGAAGGCAGGACCAAGTCGCCTTCCGAGCTTCCAGAGAGGCTCCAGTGAGGCCTCATCGGCGCCGGCAACCATGGCCCCTCCAACCCATGGGAGGGCAAGGTAGTAGGCTGTCTTGAGGGTGACGATGCGATAGTAGGTCTCCAGGTTGACGTCCGGATGCCCACGGAGATTGATGTCAAGCGCCTGTCCTTCGACTGTCCTTTGAAGGACATGGCTGAAGGCGCGGCATAATTTAAGGCTGGTGTCTACCGGCAGCTGGGATTCTGTGATCAATCCGTAGGCGCGAGCGATCATGAAGTCTGCAACATTCAGAGCATTGGGAAGGCCTATTTCAGCCCAAAGGGTCTTCTGGTCCCGCCTCATTACGTCGTCATCTTCGATGTCGTCATGGATCAGGAGGAAATTATGAAGAATCTCCGTGGCCATGGCAAAAGGGAGAGCCTTGTCGGGATCGCCGCCAAATAGCTCGCAGGAGAGCAGGCATAAAGCCGGCCTGAGCCTTTTCCCTCCGGTGGAAAATTGGTAATTGAGGCCCTCGGTAATGAAATCGTAGGTTTCCCTGGTGTTCTCCCGTTCAAAGAATTCTTCGAGTGAGAGCACGTGGGTTTTTATGGATTCGGGGAGTTCTATCATGAGAGACATTTTAGAAGGGTCGCGAAGCCTGTCAACTTGGCCAATAACAAGAAGTTAAAACTCTATAATGTTTTGACACTATATCTGGTGAGTTTAAAATCGGGTAACGGTCTGTATATGCGAATTTCATGATAAGTCAGGCTCTAAAAGGTCGCTGTTGCCCGGTTTTACCGTGTGACCTATGTGGGATCTGTCTGCAGGCAGTTATTCCCTTCCTGATTGTTTTCGGTTTTGCCAGCATTCGTAAGGTCCTTACTGCAGAGAACCTGGTGAAGACGGGTTCGTGTAGGACCGGCTGATGATTCAGGAGTAATCGAATCTTGTTACGGGTATTCGAAAGTAAAGCAAAAGGTAGAAATCCTGCGGGTTGCCCTGCTGGGAGGGCGGTACGCAGGCCAGGTCTGCTTCTGCCGACTATCTTCGCGGTGATAGCTCTCGTTCATGGGGCCGCCTTTGCCATTGACGAAGAGGGCGCGCCGGGGCGCACCAGCTCCAGGGCTGCCGCCTTGCAGATTGACTCCGTGGACTTCGTCTACAAGGCCGATGTCCAGGAGCTCACCGGGGTCTCTGTGCCGCTGCGAATCGGGGGCAACAGCCACGCCAATTACGTCCAGGTCTCTGTGGATTACGACCGGGAGAGATTGTCGTTTCGAGACCTGAAGATTGAAAGCAACGACTGGGTTCTTTGGCCTGGGGCTCCCGTTACGGTCGATCCGGAGGGAAGGATCCTTGCCACCCTTCTTGATATTCGCGGAAGAGCCCGCCCCCCGCCGCAGGAGCCCGGAACTCACTTCGCTTCCCTGGTATTTGATCTTCTTCCGGGGAATATCCCTGTCGATCACTACCGCCTGGAAGCACCGCTGGCATTTACGCCTTATGACCCCGGCTCTCTGACCCAGGACCCCAGAGAAGAAACCCTGGCTGGGATCCTGGACGTTACAGAGGACGATGGCGTGGTCGATGTGGTAAGCGGCCACCTTCAGGATGGCGGCGTGACAGTTTACTACGCGGACGGAATTGAGATTGGTGGCGGCGGGATAACTCAAAGAGAGCAATCGTTCGCTCTCCCGCTTTACATCACCAGCCTTGGCGACATCGACACCATCAACGTAGGTGTAGATTATGACGAGCTGATCCTGACTCTTCTTCGGGTCAGGCCGATGGCTCCTGCCGCAGAAGGGCGCGGGCCCCTTGAGAGTGTTGATATATCCTATCGGTCTGCCCCAGCAGGGGCGGACTTCAGAATCGACGTTTCTGCTTTCCGGACTCCAGGGACGAGCCTGCTCCTGGGCGCGCATGTTGCCGACCTTGAATTCCATTATGCCGGGGTCGGCCTTGGAGGTGACGGAGCAGGACAGGGTGGGCCGGCCAACTTT
>DODI01000184.1:0-304 GCA_003509045.1 Planctomycetota bacterium
GGAGGTAAACCAGCTCTCGTCGCCATTGACCATCTCATCCAGGATCCCGTACCACATCCGCTTGATCGCGGGGCGGTTCATCAGTCGATGGACCTCGCCGAAGCCGCCCGGATTGAAGGCTGAGTTGGGAGAGCTGGGGATCAGGAAGGAGCTGGTGCTGCCGTAGGTAAGCTCCATATCCCACGCCAAGAGACAAAATCTTCCATCGATCCCGGGACGGTAGAGATAACAGTTCTTGCCCCGGTTGGCACCCCAGGTGTCCCAATCATCGGTGTTGAGCCGCACAGCCCAGATGCGCAGCATC
>DODI01000184.1:613-3372 GCA_003509045.1 Planctomycetota bacterium
GCCCAGATGCGCAGCATCTCCTCGACATTGACGATGTCCCAGACGACCTCATCAAAGACCGCGTTGCTGGTCTGGGAGGGGTCCATGACCCGGGCCAACTCGATGAGACTGCTGAAATCATCTTCACCGTTCTTGGCCCGCAGGCCGAAGAACCAGCGATAGTTTTCCTTGTTCTCACCGTTGCCGTCACTGCGCGGACTCGAAGGAGGATATCGCACCGTGGCATTGGTATTACCCGCCCGGCCGCCGCTGTCGTTGATGACAAAGCGGTCATCGACCTCGAAGAAGTCACCATCATCATCCCCCGGAAACCATAGCGAGAGGTACTGCACGTCCGGAACCCAGGTGTGCTCGAGGGTGTTGGTGGTGCGGGAGTTGAGCTGCCAGCGGACCATCGTCTGGATCTCCGAATACGGAGTGCCCTCCGTCCCCTGGTTGTGCCTGATGAGATAGTGGGAGATTCTCTCGCGGGCGTTGTTTCCGCTGCCGTGATGATTGTCGAGATTCATCTTCCGAATTCTCTCATGCAGAAGATCATCACGCGGCATAACCGCTCTGAAGCTGCCGCCCCAGCCTCCCCGCGCGAAAGGACTTCCCGAGAACCGGGTCGCGGAGCCGTAGTAGAGGCGAGAGCCTCCGTAAACGAAGGTGCCCGGGACAAGATCATTCGACTGCTGCCTGCGGCTTCCTATGCGCGATTCATCTGCATCGGTCACCCAGAACCGGTAGCTGTGGTAGTTGGTCGAGGGGAGCCTCTGATCATGACGATAGATCAGGTAGCGTTCATCGTTGCGGCTGATGGCGGTGGGGTTGAGAACCAGCGGATGGGTTCGATTCGCGATATCTACCGGGTACCTCCCCTGTCGGCCGCCTTCATCTTCGGCTGTGATGAAGAAGATGATCTTCGTCCCCATCGAACGACCCGGGATGGTGCCGCTGTAGAGGTCGCCGCCGCGGTGGGTCATGTTCGCCGTGGAAGGAGACGCCGAGGGGTTGTTGGATGAGTAGCGCAGACGAACATTGCCCACCCCGTCCGCATCGCTGACCCTGGCGTAGACCGTCACCGCCTCGTTCGCTCCAGGGACCGGCGGGTCCTGCCAGACATCCCTGATAACAGGGCCGAGGTTCGCGCTGCCCGTCTCTTCGATCAGCCGGCGAGTGACGCTGTTGATCCGTCCCGGGGTTCCGAGGTTCTCAGGCACCGCCAGGCGATGGGATTTCGCCATGGCGTGCTGGTAGCCATGCGTCAGGATGGTCTGCGAGCCGATGACCCAGCGCGCATCGAAGGAAATCTGCAGATCCTCATTGGTGTTCAGGTTCGCCAGGCCGAAGCCGCCCGAGGGCGTCTCGAGGCGGTTGACCTTATTGTCGCCGCGCCCGGCGGCGACGACCTTCAGCGAGCCGCTTCCCGCAATCGGATCGATGGTCGTCCTGCCGCTTCGCCAATGGGTGCCCTCTATCATCCAGCCGCGGGTGTTCGAGTTGAAATCGCCGTTACCAAGCTGCTCCTCTCCATCGACAAAGGTCGTGGTCCGGTCAACAAGGCGGGGAATGAAGCTCAGATCTGAGCTGGTGAGGTTGCCGTTGTGAACCTGCACCGCGAGGACGTTCTCGCCGAGCCGCAGGGCAGCGCCAGGGTTCTCCAGGGTTCGCTCCACCAGCGTAGGCTCGCCGGCACTCGAGGCCGGCGCGTCCCAGTCGGGGCTGTTGACGTTGTAGGAGGCGACCTGGACGCCGTTGATATAGGCATAGAAACCATCATCGACGGTGATCGAGAGGATGAGCTCGTTGATATCTTCGATATTGGTCACGTTGAAGGTCTTGCGACAGAAGACCGTCAGGTAGCTCTCCCTCATGTCATCAAGCACCGTGTTGTCGTCGCCATCGCCGTAGCCGATCCCGGTCCGTCCGCTCTCCCAGCCTGAATCGTCGAAACCTGAGGTCTGCCAGTTAGCCGGAGGCGCCTGGGTCCCCTTGAAATAGCGCCAGGTTTCATCATCGCCAATCAGCTCGGTGTCGTTATTACGAACCGCACCGCCGACGATAGAGAGGTTGTCCACCAGGCTCATCCCGCGCGTCATGAGCAGAACGTGAAGCTCAGACTCCCCGCCCCCGTGGCGACCCACATAGCTGAAGTGCTCAACCTCCGCCTTGTCGGAATCATCGCTCGCATCCCACGCCGCGCCGAAGCGGTTGTCCTGGTAGGGATCGATCAGCTCCATCGAGGAACCCAGCCCATCCGGCCAGCGCGGCCAGTCGCCCCCATCGTAATAGCGTACCGTGTCGACTGTGCGGCCCATGCCGTCCTTGAGAGTCTGTCTCTCGCCGCTGTCGCGCAGGGTGCTGAAGTCATCAATCGCATCCGGATCCTGTTCCGGACCGAGAACCGAGTTGGCCGGAAGACCATGGAGCTCCTCAATCAAGCGCGGGTTGCGCCCAATGACGAGATAGGTATCGGGAGACATCCGGGTGCCGGCGGGAAAGGTGAAGCTGAGCCCGCGATTGAGCTCCCAGCCGCCGATGTCGACAACCCGGTCGCTCCGGTTGTAGAGCTCGAGGTACTCCTTGTCCTCGTTGTCGCCGAGGGGATGGTACATGATCTCGTTGATCACGATATCCTGGTTCACGTCCATCCTGTTGGCCGAGCCTCTCGTCGGCTCCGAGGCGCCCTCCAGCTCGTCATCACCATCAGGAATCCGGGCCTCGCTCATGTCGACGAATTCGGGCTCGAAGTTGTAGGCATCGAGCACCTTCTCGCC
>DODI01000158.1:0-3229 GCA_003509045.1 Planctomycetota bacterium
GGTCTTCATGAAGGAGGCGAACTCTTCGCTCTCGACGATGTCACGCAGGGCGTTCATGAGGGTGTCGATAACCTCAACCGGCGTGTCGCTGGGAACTCCGAGAGCTCTCCATCCGACCAGGCTCCAGTCGACACCCTGCTCCTTGAAGGTTTTGACATCGTCGAAGCCCTTGACTCGCTCATCGGACATGACCCCGAGCCCCTTCAGGTTTCCACCCTGGATGAGAGCCTGTGCTTCGGGGAGGCTGCAGCAGACCAGGTCGAGGTTCTTTGCCATCAGCTCCTGCAGTGATGGGCTCGCTCCGCGGGTCGGGATCCATTTCACGGCCGAGATCGGCAGGCCGGCCTTCGCCAGCCACCCGGCGAAGGCGAGATGCCAGGTTCCGCCCTTGGCGGTCCCCGATGCCTTCAGCTTGCCGGGATTCTCCCCGATGGCATCCTCCAGGTCGCCTACGGTTTTCCACGGTGAGTCCGCCGGGACGATAATCGCTGCGGGTTCGCAGTTGAGCACCATCAGGGTTCTGAAATGAGAGCAGTCGATGGGGGTCATCTTCCGCCAGTGGAGCATGTTCAACTCCGCGGTCATCATGGTGAGGGTGTAGCCATCGGGAGCGGCTAGAGCTCCGGTCGAGTGACCGGTGACGCCTTCGCCGCCGGTCTCGTTGATCACGTTGAAGGGCACGTTGAGCTTCTCCTCCAGGAAGATGCCCATCTGCCGCGAGAGCCCATCGGTTCCCCCGCCGGCCGACCAGGGGCAGATGATCGTTACGGGCCTGTTGGGATAGGCTCCTCCGCGGTCGCAACCCCAGGAGAGCAGCGCGGCGGCGAGGAGGGTGAGCGTGCTGGCGAATTTGCACATAGGCACATGATAGTTTGGTGGTGTCGCGAGCGGTAGGGGGAAACCTCCTACGGGCTCTCAGAGAAGCTCGTCGAGCTCGAGCAGGCCGCTTGCGAGGAAGATCATCGCCAACTGGAGCTTCATCGCTGTTCGCTCGGGTACCGGCTCCAGCGAGAAGAGACCCTCCAGCTTCAGGAGCTCTTCTTCCCGGCCGAACTCGAATTCTTCCCAGGCTTCCGGCAGACGCTGCAGGAGGTCGATGAAATTGGCTCCGGGGGTCGAGCTGCCTGGAGGAGTCGGAGTGACGAGAAAGAGCGGAATCTCGCTGACCATGCACAGCGGGTCTCCGCCGAGGGAGGCGGTGTATTCCATCGAAGAGGGAAGGAATTTTTCAGCCTCCAGGGGCTGGGAGAGATCTTCGAAGTGCCGCTTCATGGCGCTGGAGGTCGGTGTCGTGCAGAAGCCCGGGGCGATCCGGAAGAACCCCTTCTCTCCCTGCCTGTCCCAGTCGTGAAATCCCATGCCGAGGGAAGCGGTGAAGGCGCCGAGCTTCTCGCGCAGGTCGGCTGTGTCCGCCGGTTCCCTGCGGTTGACCAGGTACCAGGCGCCCTCGGCGAAGGCCATGCCGTGGAGAGACGCGTGGAAGTTGAAGGGACCGCGCTCCCGCAGGAATTCGGCTACCACGAGGTTTTCTTTCCGGGCAGGTCTTCCGCCGGCGTCTGGAAAACCGAATTCGATATCATCTCCCGGGCTCTCCCGCTTTCTGTGGCGGAGGTAGCCGCGAAGATCAGTGGAAGAGGGACCGGTCCAGGTTGAGTTGCGTTCCCGGCCATCCGGATTGATGTCGGGGCAGATGGAGAAGGTCGCCTTTTCGAGTAGAGGCTTCGCTGCCGTTTCGGTTTCCAGCCATCCGGCCAGCCTTTCCAGGGTTCGAGGGCCGACGGGTTCGTCGGCATGGGCGCCGGCAACCAGGGAGATCTTCAGGGGGCCGCCGCCGTAGCTGGCGCCGCCAAGCGGACGTCCCTCCGTGGATCGCCCGATCTGCCGGAGAACGACGGGGGAGGCGGAGCAGACCTCGTCGAGCTCAACGCTCAATTCAGGACGCTCGGCTGCCAGAGGATCTCCGAGCTGTCTTCCGAGGGCTTCAGGCAGTCCTTGTGGTACCAGTGGTCGCCAATCTTTGCGAGCTGCCCGCCGGCGAGGACCGTTGAGACCATGAGCTTATCGCAGACGCCGCATTTCTCCTGCAGGAGGGAGCTGCTCTCTCCCGGGTTGAGAAGCCCCTCGCTGAGCGCCAGGGAGTTCCAATCGATCACCTGCTCGACGTGAGGTTCGACGCTGAGGCTGGTGAGGTGCTTGAGAACGCCGGGTTGCTGGAGCATCGACTGCAGGCAGGCCATCAGGTACTCGGGGTGTGTGTCGCTGATGAACTCATCCTGAACTCCATCCGTGAAGGCTCCGCAGATCTTCACCTCGATGTGGCAATTGAAGAACTCGTTCATCTTCTTGAGAAGATGAAGATTGGATTCTTCGATGCGCTTGATGATCTCGCCTACGTCACCAGGCTCTTCGAGCCTTTTACGAAGGGCCTCCAACTCGACGAGTTGTCGGCTCAGCTCTCGAATGAAGTCATCATGACTCCAGACCATTTTCAGTCTCCGGCCCGTCCATCCGGGTTCTTCAGATTTCCGCTTACGCCCGAGGCATACCCATCCCCGGGGTCCGGTTTCATTTCGGTTCGTTGCAGGGCAGGCGTTCTTCCCACCCCCTCTGTCGGCATTCGGTATTTCAGACCCGGCCGTAAACAACACGTTAACAGCGACCGATGAGGAACGAGGATTCTATCGAAAAGCTCGGAGGCGACAAAAGGAAAAGAATCAAATCAGGAGGGCCGAATAACTCTGCTCTAATCCGAAGCCTCGAAGCCCGGCTCGCCGATGTGGAAGGCTTCCCACTCCACCCCGCCCCATCTCCCGGAACTCTTCTCAGCCAGGATGATCGAGGCGCGGGGAGCTTCGCCTTGAGGCGTCCACGCTCGGACCAGCTTCTCGGCACAGCCGTTCTCAGCCAGCGCCTCGCGTCCCAGGATGAAGAGAGCCGTGGAGAGGACGTCTCCAAGCTCGGCTTGCGGGGTCCAGATGGTAGCTCCCTCGATGGTGCTGGTGGGCAGGCCATCGCGCGGGTCGATGATGTGCCCGTAGGTCTTTCCTTCGGATCTCACGAAGCGTTCGGCAGCGCTCGATGTGCTCAGGGCTCCAGGGAGCATCTCGAGCCGGCAGAGAGTCTCGTCTTCGTTGCCCGGATGGCAGACCTCGACCTGCCAGCTTTCTTCTTCCGCCGGCAGTCCCCAGGCGAGCACGGTAGAGCGTCCCGAGAGTATGGCGCCTGCCTC
>DODI01000550.1:0-8871 GCA_003509045.1 Planctomycetota bacterium
ATTTTTGGCCAGTCAGTCCAGGTGAGGGCATCGACTATGGTACTGGTCGGCCTGACGGCGGCTATTTTTGTAGGTCTTCTCGGGCTTTATTTGAACATTGATCGGACCGAAGGAAATCTGGCGGAGAGACTTCTTGATGAACGTCAGGGCCTCTCGGGGTCGGCAGCCACCGGCTCCGACGAGCGCGGCGCAAGGCCTCCAGCTGTTGGAGAGAGGACTCGGCTTTCTGCGAACCTTCCGGCCAGGAAGCTGGGTCCTGGCGGTATTCCAGTTCCGGCAAGGCCTCTCTGGAGTCGCAGGGGCGCCGCGCCAGCTCCGGGAGTTCCGCGCCCGCCTGTTCGGAATGTCCAGAGCTCCGTCGGTTCCGCGGCGCCAGCTGCCGCCGCCTTTGTCACAACGCCGGCAACCCGCTGGCTTCGGGTTCGGGATCTCATGGGCAAGGAAGAGTGCGCCAAGCTCCTGGATCATCTCAAGCGCCTGCAGCAGAATCTCGAGGAACGCAGCGGTTGCACCGATGGCTCTATCGCCTGCAAGCAGCTCAAGAGCAGGATTAAAGAACGGCATGGAGAAGAACTTTACGCGGTCGATATCGGGCCATTTGCCTCGTGGAATTTCGCTCAGGCCGCATCGGCAGCTCTGAAAGAGGCGACTCGTTCTACTCCCTGGGTCTTTCGCGGCAAGGCCGATTACTTTGCCGAGAGCTACCCGCGCAAACCTTGAGCCCTTGTCTCGTCCAGTTCGGCGGTCAGCAGGGAAGTCAATTAAGCGTCTTGCGTTGTTGCATGTCGTGAGTGTCTCTCGGGTATAATTTTCAGCATGAAACATCGGCCTGAGTGCATTCCCTGCTGCCTGCAGCGTGTTCTTCATGCGGCGAATCTCGTCACCGACGACGAATGGCTCCATCGCAAGATCTTGTCGGATTCGATGCAGGAGCTGTGCGGGGTAGATGACCTTGCTTCGCCTGCGGAGGTGGTTCACCAGATATTTCACCGGGCAGGTAGGGCGCTCGGGGTCGCAACCCCTTACGAGGCTGATCAGAAGAGGTGGGTTGAAAAGGTCAAGGGCGCTGAGGACTCTATTCGAGCGGCTGTCGAGGACTCGGGAGATCCGTTTCTTGCCGCGCTCAAGCTGTCGGTCGCCGCCAATCTGATCGATTGCGAGTTTCGTGAGAAGCTCCGGCCCGGTTTCTCTTTAAAGGCCCTCCTGGAGGAGGCTCCAGAGCTCGAGCTGGTGATTGATCAGTCCGAGAGCTTGCGGCAGACCGCAGCGGCCGCTTCACGGATTCTCTTTGTCCACGAGACCGCAGGCGAGCTTCTCTTTGACAGGCTTCTGATAGAGACTTTTGGCAAGTCGGCGGGATTCGTCACTTCGGTCCTTCGCTCAGCCCCCAGCCTTGGCGGCGCTATAGAGGCTGACGCCCTGGATATCGGGCTTGATAAGGTGGCCACGCTGACCGACCCTGGCGTTGATTGCAGGGGGCTGCTGCTCGGTTCGAGTTCTGATAAATTCATCGAGGAGTACGAGGCTGCCGACCTGGTTATTGCAAAGGGACAGGCCGCGTTTGAGACCTTGGAGGGGGCTTCGGGAGGCTCCTCAAAGGAGAAGAAGGCTGTTTTCTTCCTTCTGAGGGCAAAATGTGCAGTCATTGCCGGGGAGTTGGGGGTGTCTCCAGGGGATTGCGTTGTTGAGAGCAATTAGAGGTAGAGGTCCTTTCCTCCGAGATTCTTCTAAAACTCCTTCTTGAGCACAGCCCGCAGCGGTGATAAACTTCTCGCTTCATTGCTTTTGATTACCAGTTCGGAGAGTCACTCATGAGTATCCATAGAAGTCTTGTCAGCAAGAGCGGCCTTGGCCGTTCGCGAAATGTGCTGACGCGTTATGAGCGGATTCTCGAGATGCGCAAGCTCGGTAATTGGGACGAGGAAGATGAATCTCCCTACGGCCTTCCCAAGATCAAGGTGATGAAGGTCAAGAAGCGCATCAAGAAGAAGAAGGAAGACGAGGGCGCTGAGGGTGAAGGCGTCGAGCTCGCCGAGGGTTCCGAAGGTTCCGAGGGTTCCGAGGGTTCCGAGGAATAAGAGGCTCATCTTCCCGAGGATCTCCTCCAACGTCGAGTGCTTCCGGCCGTCTTTTCGAAGGACGTCGCCTGGCAGGCATGGGCTCTCTCATCTGGGGGTAATTGCGCTCCTTCTCCTGTAAGGGAAAGGTCAGGTTTTTGTTAGGATGGAGCGCTGGGGTGGGGCTGAGTTCCGGTTTCGGGGGACCAGGGGCAAAATCATCTCCAGTTTGCTTTTCCCATTGACCCTCAATATAGGCACCCGTAACATTGGGTTCGTTGCTTATTTTATGCGGTGTGGATTGTGGTGTGGAACTGAGTGAGTCTGGTGTCGGCTTGTTCCGATTCTTTTCTTTTGATGGCGTCTTGGCACGGTTCTAATAGGTTTTGATCAAGACTTGTTGATACTGCGAGAACGGCAACTTGATCGGGTCTGAAGTTGATATGGGCGGGGTGTGGGAGTTTGATAATTAGCGGCTGGAGCAATCCGGCTGCGGAGAAAAAAAGAAATAACAAACGGGCTGTTGGGGGCGGACTCTGATGAAGGGAAATCTTTCGTTTCGCTTGTGAGTCCAAATTTTAAGAAAGGAGGGCTCTGGCCAAGGCAAATAGTGCTACTGAAACTTCAGCGAATCAGCTGGAGTCGACTGGCCCTTGTCGGAGAGGGATTGACTTCGCGGCCGGGTGTCGCGGAAGAAATTGTCCGGCAGCCTGGCTGGTGGAAACGGATTGTAACGTAAGAAATGATTTTAAGTTGTATCGTGCGGTACTTTGAGATGTGCCGGACGAGGAAATATTTTATAGGAGAAATGTCGATGAAACGCTTGTTTGGATGGGTATCTGTATTCTTGCTTTGCTGCGCAGTTCTTCCTGCTCAGGAAGTTCAGAATTTTTGTGACGGTGAAGCGAACTGTATTCCGGACACCATGGAGATAATCTTCGATGCGACCGGCAATTCCCTTATTACCCTCGGCGAGGGCCAGGCCACGATCGATGTGACCGTCCAGACGACCACCAGGTCAGACGGTGTTCAGGGTTGGTCCTATGGCCTCGCGCACGATGGAGACTCGCTCTCCATCGCTGACAACGCCTGTGCCGCTGCCGGACTCGATTACCTTTGTGGTACCGACGCCCAGGCTGCGCTGGTCAATCCCTTCTTCAACGTCTCGACCGCTGTTGGCCCGGCCCAGAACTCGCCCGCGGGATTCATCTCCGCCGTAGTTCTCTCCTTTATCGCTCCGGCGACCCTTACCTCCGGCCAGCCCAACTCGCTCGCGAAGTTGACCTATAATGTAGACAACGCTCCGGCCGCCAGCTCCCTGATCAGGCTTGCCGATGATGAGCTTAGCAACAACGGTCCTACCGTCGCGCTGAACATCACGGTTGCCGGTGAAGCGAAGCTTCCCACTACCCTGACCCACGGGCAGGTCAATCCTCCCGGCGCTCCCGCTGCCGAAGACTGCGCCAATGGCGTGGACGACGATGGTGACGGCGCTGTGGATTGTGACGATG
This sequence comes from Planctomycetota bacterium, assembly GCA_003509045.1. GTDB lineage: Bacteria > Planctomycetota > UBA8108 > UBA8108 > UBA8108 > UBA8108. The sequence continues at coordinate 3,569 of DODI01000550.1, forward strand.
CCGATTGCGCCAACGCGGCCAATTGTGAGATCGTCCCGGCCGGCGACTACGGATTCAGCTTTGGCGCCAATGCCGATGGTCAGACTACGATCAACATGACCAACGCCGCTCCTGCCATGGCCTTTCAGCTTGGTGTCTCGGTCGGTGCGGACACGGTGTCCTTCTCCGGCGCTCTTGGAGCCGATGCTAATCGTCTCGTTGGGCTGCTGATTACCGACAACCGCGGCAACTCGCACGACGTCGACAACGGACTCACCGTTGGCGCCGCCGCTGCCGCTCCTGGCGAGATCCAGGGTGTTGTTCGCGGTTCGGCTCTCGCCGGCTTCGAAGGTGGAGACTTCCTCGCCTTTGATATCGACCCCGGTGTTGGCGGCCCCGGCTTCTATGTCGGTTATGTCTCCGACCTTGATGAAGATGCCAACCAGATCCCCGCGTCCGCCGATGGCGCCTCGAATGAGGTCCTGACGATCACCGCCGAAGCTCCTCCTCCTCCGGTTGAGGATTTCTTCCGTGGTGACGCTGATGGCAATGGTCGTATCAACGTTAATGATGCTGTCCTGATCATCCAGATCGCCGTTGGAAACCTCGGCTCCCGCTACAACTGCCCGGATGCCCTGGACGCCAATGATGATGGACGTAGCAACATCTCTGACGCGGTCCCCGTCCTTCGCTGGGTCTTCCAGCTTGGCGCGAGGCTCCCCGCTCCCTTCCTGGGTTGCGGTGCCGACCCCACGGACGATGATCTTGGCTGCGAAGAGAGCAGTGCTTTCTGCGCCGTCAACTGATCGTCTTCGATCACGCCTGAAGAACGCCCCGGCGACCCGAGTGGATCGCCGGGGCGTTTTCTTTTGAGGTGGGATTTTCAGTCGTCTCGACTCAGCTAAAGAACACGGAATAACGCAGGTTTCAGCCGGGGTTGGCTACTGTGCGTCCCAATTTTCCCGCCTGAAGTTGCTTTTGGGTGGGTGGGTACTATATAAATCAGCAAGTGATTCCGATCTGCCCGGTTCGAGAGGAGCCTTCATGGCCGGGAGGATCGTGACTGTGGGCCCGTATCGGATACTGCCGGGTGATTTCCGCGCGGCGGCTTTTCGGATGATTGGAGCGGGCCGGATAATCGCATGAAGCGCGTGCTTGTCGGAAATGGCGAAGAAAAAGAAGAAGAAGAGAGCCGAGGCCCGTTCGAAGGCCGAGTTGCATGATTCCATCCAGGATGTGCCGCTTCACGAAACCACACGTCGGCGGTATTTGAATTACGCGATGAGCGTGATCACCTCCCGGGCCCTGCCGGATGTCCGTGATGGTCTCAAGCCGGTCCAGAGAAGAATTCTTTACACCATGCGCAACGAGCTTCGGCTCGGTCCGGCGACCAAGCCTCTGAAGTGCGCACGCATTGTCGGCGACGTGCTCGGCAAGTTCCATCCACATGGCGACAGCTCCGTATACGAGGCCCTGGTGCGCATGGCGCAGGACTTCAGCCTGCGCTATCCCCTCGTTGATGGGCACGGCAACTTCGGCTCCATCGATGGAGATTCAGCGGCGGCCTATAGGTATACGGAGGCGAGGCTCCAGAAGGTTACTGTCGAGCTTCTCGATGAGCTCTCGAAGGAGACCGTCGATTTCAGGCCCAACTACGACGGCAAGACCCGTGAGCCGATAGTTCTTCCCGCTCGGATTCCAAACCTGCTGGTGAATGGCGCGACGGGGATCGCGGTAGGGATGGCCACGAACATTCCTCCACATAACCTCGGCGAGGTAGCCGAGGCGTGCGAGGCCCTGGTGCGAAAGCGGCGACTGACGGTTGCCGACCTCATGAAGTACATCAAGGGTCCCGACTTCCCCACCGGGGGGCAGATTCTCAACACGCGTCGAGAGCTCGGGGAGATCTACCGTGACGGACATGGGCCGGTGAAGGTCCGGGGGGAATACAAGCTCGAGGGCGGGGCGCGCAAGCCAAAGATCATTATCACCTCGATACCGTACATGGTGCAGAAGGATGTCCTGGTCAGGACTATCGGCGACCTGGTCGGTTCCCACAAAATCCCCCAGATTAATGACATTCGGGATGAGTCGACCACTGATATTCGTGTCGTGCTCGAGCTGAAGCAGGGCGCCGATCCGGATGTGGTGATGGCCTATCTGTTCAAGAACACGAATCTGCAGAACAATTTCAACGTCAACCTGACCTGCCTGATCCCATCCTCTGATGTTGACCCCGACCGGTGCAAACCAGCCCGGCTCGATCTGCGGCAGATCCTGCTCCACTTCATCCAGTTTCGCTACAAGGTCGTGGTCCGTCGCCTCGAGCATGAGCTGCGGCTGCTGAGAGAGCGGATCCATATCCTCGAGGGCTTTCGCAAGATCTTCAACGATCTTGATACGGCCATCAAGATCATCCGGAACTCGGATGGGCGCGAGGATGCAGCAAAGAAACTCAAGAAGAGGTTTCGGCTGGATGACATCCAGGTCAACGCGATCCTCGACCTGAGGCTCTACAAGCTGGCCAAGATGGAGATCGAGGCTGTCCTCGACGAGCTGCGCGACAAGAAGGCGAAGGCTCGGGAGATCGAGAAGATCCTCAAGAGTGACGTCCGCCTGTGGACCATCGTGCGCAAGGAGATCGCCACAGCCCGCGAGAGCTTCGCTGATGCCCGGCGTTCAAAGATCGGCGGGCGCGGGGCGCGGGAGACCGAGTACAGTGAAGAGGCTTTTATCGTCAACGAGGATGCTATCGTCCTCCTCTCGCGGGATGGCTGGGTGAAACGAATGGGGCGAATCACAGACCTTTCCAAGGTGAGGCTTCGCCAGGGAGATGAGCTGCTGTCCGTCGTCGGCGGCAACACCAGGGACCTGGTCGTGTTCTTCAGCAATCTCGGCTCCGCCTATACCATCCGCATCAATGACCTGCCGGCATCTACCGGCTACGGAGACCCGGTCCAGGGGATCTTCAAATTTCGCGATGGCGAGAAGGTTATCGGGGCGATCTCTCTCGACCAGAGGTTCCTGACCGACGCCGGCTCCGCGGAGGACACCTCGGGGAGACCTCCACTGAATCACCTCCTGGCGATCAGCTCCGCCGGGTACGCGCTGCGTTGCTCGATTGGCTCCTTCACCGAGCCCTCCACCCGCACCGGGAGAAAGTTTATGCGGGTCAAGGATGGCGAGGAGGTCATCGGCTCCCATATCGTCCAGGGAAAGAAAGAGGTCGCTATGATAGCGAGCCGGGAGGGGCGAGTTACGCTCTTCAAATCGAAGGATGTGAAGTTCCTCACAGGGCCCGGCCGGGGCGTGCTCGGGCTCAAGCTGGGGGCTGATGATCGTGTGATTGCCAGCGCCGTAAGCCTTGGCCCCCGGGATCGGCTGCGTGTCTTTACGACCAAGGGAGCGAAGATCGATATCTCGACCAGGAAGTACAGGGTCTCGGGTCGCGGTGGAAAAGGCATCGAGGTGATTAAGCGCGGCGGCCTTTCGGGTTCAGCAATCGGCGAACACGAGATTCCCGTCTTTGACGAGGACGGTTCCCAGGCCTCGGCGGCGGCAAAGAGTGGAAGAAAGAAGACGAGAGCGAAGAAGAAAGTGAAAAAAGGTGGCGGCAAGGCAGGCAGGAAGAAACAGCGAAAGAAATAAGGGAGCGAAAGGCCCGGGTCGTACCGTGAAGACGGTTGTCGCCAGGGCCGGCAGCTGAAGAAAACGATGGCAGCGACCTCAACGGCCAGGAAGAAAGCTCGCGGGAAGAAGTCCTCTTCCAAGGGACGCAAGAAGACGGCGGCGAAGAAGAAGACTTCCGGCAAGAAAAAGGCCGACGGCAAGCCGCAGAAAAAAGGCGCCTACAGCGCCAAGGACATCAGCGTACTCAAGGGACTCGAGCCCGTGCGGATGCGTCCGGCGATGTATATCGGCGGAGTCGACAAGAATGGTCTCCATCACCTGGTCTGGGAGGTTGTCGACAATGCGATCGACGAGGTGATCAATGGCCACGCCACCACGGTCGAGGTGGAGCTGGACAAGGACTCTTCCGGTATCGAGGTCAGCGACAATGGCAGGGGCATTCCTGTAGACAAGCATCCAGAGACCAATCGGCCCGCCCTGGAGACGATCTTGACGACCCTGCACGCGGGCGGCAAGTTCGATTCCGGAAGCTACATTCACTCCGGCGGTCTTCACGGGGTGGGGGCATCCGTGGTCAACGCCCTCAGCAAGGAGATGATTGCGCGGGTGAAGCGCGATGGCAAGGAGTACGAGCAGCGCTATCGGCGCGGTAAGCCCAAAGGGGACATGAAGCTTGTCAGGAAGGTCAAGGGCCGGGGTACTACTATCTACTTCAAGCCCGACCCTGAGATCTTTCGCTCCACGAAGTTTGATACGAAGCGGATCCGGGAGACCCTTGAGGCACGAGCCTATCTGCACAGGGGTCTCAAGATCATCTATCGTGACCGGGTCAAGGGTGTCACCGACACCTTCCAATTCGATGCTGGGATCAAGGCCTATCTCGAGAAGCTGGTCAAGGAAAGGGGATTCAAGCCAACGCACGATTTTATGTTCTATCAGGAGTGTAAAAAGGAGCCTCAGATGGAGGTCGCCCTCCAGTGGACTGATGAGCCGGGTGAATATATCCGCTCCTATGTCAACGGGGTCTATACACGTGATGGGGGCACCCATGAACAGGGTCTTCGAACCGGTGTGGTCAGGGCCGTCCGCAATTATATCGACATTCACGATCTTCAGCCCAGGGGCGTCAGCCTGACACCGGATGACTTGCGGGAGGGCCTCAGCGCCGTGCTCTCGGTCTATCATCTCGATCCCCAATTCCAGGGGCAGACCAAGGAGAAGCTCAACAACCCGGAGGTCAGCTCCCATGTGGCTAGTTCTGTGGGCGCCAATCTCGAGCTCTATTTCAACTCGAACCCGACCACGGCCAAGGCTGTCGTGGCGCGGGCGATTCTAGCTTCGAAGGCGCGGCGGGCCTCGCGTGACGCGGTTTTGCAGGTTAAGCGGAAGACGGCCGTTTCTCACAGGCTGAACCTGCCAGGCAAGCTGGCTGATTGCGAGAGCACCAGGCCAGCCAAGAGCGAGCTCTTTATCGTGGAGGGCGATTCCGCCGGCGGCTCCGCCAAGCAGGCCCGGTCGCGTAAGACCCAGGCGATCCTGCCGCTTCGGGGGAAGGTGTTGAACACCGAGCAGGCTAGCCTGGCGAAGGTGATGGCGAACAAGGAACTCTCGGATATGCTCTCGGCGCTGGGCTGCGGCATGGGGGCCAGTTTCAATATATCCCAGCTGCGCTATCACAAGATCATCATCATGAC
>DODI01000334.1:0-2579 GCA_003509045.1 Planctomycetota bacterium
AAACTTCCTGCTGAGCAATAACCCCAACGAATCCGCAGCGGAGCTCCAGATCTTCAGGTGCCGGGAATAGACCCATTTAAACAGCCAGAAAAACGGCGCATAAAAAAGGGCCAGGCCGAGTGGTACCGACCAGTACATGTTGGGATCACCCGAGTTGGGAATAGTGGCAAGGGACGCAATGGCAGGAGCTGCGGCAATCGCAAGGAACCCCCAACCAAGGCAACCGAAGCCCTCAAGATTATGTTCCTTTGAATCCTTCATCCGCACATCTCACGCTAAAGGTCGAAATCGACAAATACCCTATGCAAACCCATGGGCGGGGGCAAGGAGAGGGTGGCCATACGAGTTCAGCTTGCCTTGCCTGCAGCGCCTCTGACCTTAAGGCCACTAAGGCGTAATGCTAAACGGGGTGCAAATCCGATCTACTCATTCCAGACCTCAATTTCCGTCAGGCCACTGCGCGTACGGCCTTTGCCGATATGGGTGAAGACGACACGAATTTTACTCGTTTCGATCGGAGGGAAGGTGACGGTGTTGAGGGCGCTGCCGGCGGGCTTCTCCGGAACCTTTGACTGCTGGGGGATTTCTTGCCATTTGTCTCCCGTCCAACTTTGTAAGGTGTAAAACTTCGGGGCCTGGACCCCGCCGTGGTCGTCGTAGATGTGGAGCAGGACGCGGGCGAATTTCTTTTTCTCCCCAAAGTCTAGCGCGAACCAATCGGTGTCCTGATTCGGCGAACCATAACATGTCCAACGGTTCACCGGCGTGGCGCGGTAGACGATCTTGCCATCATGGGCGCTGGCCGGAATGCCGCCGTAACGGTCGTGGAAGGAGGCGCTGGCTTTTGGGAATCCCTTTTTCGGGTTCGGGCTGAAGGCGATGTTTCCAGCCGGCGGCGGGGCGGGTACGTAGGGCTTGGCAACCGGCCCCCAGACTTCGAACTCGGTCAGGCCGGAGCGTTTCCCTTCCGCATGTTTAAACACGGCTCGCAGTTTTTGCGCCTGGATCTCAGGGAAGCCGACCGCAAACGGCCGCCGACCGACAGGTTTTTCCGGGCTGGCCTTCTGGTTGGGAACGGCTTTCCATGATGCGTCGCCTTTGGAGTATTCAAGGACGATCCCATGGGGTGCGGCGACCGGTTGGCCTTCGCCGTCATCGAGGAGGAAGAGTTTCACCTGCGTGACAGGTCGGGACATCCCCAGGTCGACCGCCACCCAATCGCTCTCATTCGGGGAACCGGCACTGGTCCAGCGCAGCGGAGGCTTGAGGTGATACCAAGCCGTATTGCCATCGTTGATGAAGGCGAGGAAGGACTTCGGTCCGGTGTGCGAGGCGGTGAAGCGCGGGAAATAGTTTCCGTCGTTGTTGACGGCGAAGTTGACCTCACGACGCGGATCGAGTGGCACCTCTTTGGCGGGCGGCATCTTGGCGGTAAGCTTTTTTAGAGTGGGTGAAGAGGCGAGCTTTTGACCATCAACCAGTACCTGCAGTCCGGCACCTCGGCCGTAGCGCTTGCCGGTCTTGTCCCAAACGATCGATACGCGGTGGCCGCGGTAGGGAATCTGGTCCAGGGCGAAGTACGCCCAGTCCGCCGGGATGAGTGGATCAACGGCAAGGGTGTCGCCGTCCTCGACGATAAGCCCGGCCAGTCCGGTGATGACAAGATCAACGAAGCCGGAGTGAAAGTAGTGCTCGCTGCGATAGTACATGTCGTGCCCGGCCCACGAACCGGTGTCGGGATGGAGCGCCTCTGCGATGTAGGGCTTCCCGTTTTTGCGTTGTGAGAGGGCGTAGTTGCGCAGCAGTTTGTAGTAGTCAGCGCGGCTGACGTGGCCCTGTTCATAGTGGTGAAGGAGGTTGGCGAGACCCTTGAGGGTCTGGGTGGTGGCAAAGGGCCAGGATTGCCCGCTCCACCAACAGCAACCCTTTGACAGGAGGAAGAGCGGGTCGTTTCGCTCCACCGTGGTCGGGCCAAATTCGGAATAAAAGTAGTCGGGATCCATGAGAACTTTCCATGCCGCCTCGTATCCCGGGTCGGGGAGCTTGAAGCACCAGGGTACATACCCGGCCTCCTCGCGGCCGTGATCGCTGCCCGCGAACTTTCCACTCTGGTAGATCAAGGTGTTTTTCTTTATGCGGTTGCCCTCCTTGTCTTCCTCATCGTTACGGAACATCGGGAAGAAGAACTCGCGCTTCGGATCCCAGAGCTTTTTCTGTAGTTGCTGCTTCAGCGCGTCGGCTTTGGCTTGGTACGTTTTTGCCTTTCCGGAATCGCCGGTAAGCCGGGCGATCTTGGCCAGGGCACGGGCGTCAGCCCACATGTAGCTGTTGAAACTGGGGCGGTAACTTGGCGCGCCGGAGAGAATGTTCTTCGTTTGCCGGCTGGCAATGTTGAATTCCATGCCGTCGTCGTGACCAACCTGCCAAAAGAGGCCCGCTTCGGGCACCCACGACCTGCGTGTCCAACCGTCAAAGTTCTTCTCGAGGTCCGGAAGCAGGTCAGCGAGGAATGCCTTATTCGGATGCACGAGGTGAGTTGCCCAGGCGGAGTCCGCCATCCAGGCCGAATACCTCCGCGG
>DODI01000334.1:2903-3404 GCA_003509045.1 Planctomycetota bacterium
TGCGCGCCCGGAGTGCGGAACCAATAGCGGGCAAAGTCACGACTGTAGCGCGGGTTGTGCAACCAGCGCACTTCATAGAACTGGTGGCCGGACGGACAGGAGATGCCCCCGTAGGCGCCCGACCAGAAGGGACGGTTGATGAACTCGGTCCATAAGTACCCGGTGGTGGGCGAACCGTAGGTCAGGTGCTTGCTGACCAGTTCCCAGCGATAGTAGTAGGTGGTGTTGATCTCCGCGTCGGGCGTATCGAGAAAAGGGATGTTGTTCTCAAACCACTCGAAATCGCGGTTGTCCCAAAAGCTCTGGGCTTCAAGGAGTTCGCGGTGATCGAGGAAGGGATCTGCTGACGCAGGTTCGAAGACTCCGAAATCAGGACGGGAAATGAGTATGCCAACAACGAAGAGAACAAAGAAAAAGGCTGGGGTGCGCGGCCCAAAAATCATCAGTAAGACCCTCAATATATGAATGAACTGTCATCCTATGCGAGTCCATGGGCGGGGG
>DODI01000194.1:0-9016 GCA_003509045.1 Planctomycetota bacterium
GGCTTTTGCCTTCAGCACGCCGCATATGGCCCGGGCCGGCTGGAGCGAAGGAGGCGAGAGTTGGGCAACCGTCTGAGCTGACTCAGCTGAAGTGCTTGCGCAGCAGCGCCAGGCTCTTCGGTATCGCGGTTCCCTTCTCTTCATGTCCTTCGAATTCCAGCGAGATATAGCCGCGGTAGTCGTGCTTCCGCAGGATTCTGGCGATGCGGGCGTAGTCGAGGTCCAGGCTGTACCAGAGACCGCCGCCGTAATAGGTCTTGGCATGGACCAGTACGGCCCGGGAGGCCAGCATGTCGAGCTTATCGTAGGGATTCTCCAGGAAGTTGCCTGTGTCCAGGGTGACCTGCAGCCAGGGCGAGGGCAGGGCCTTGACGATCTTCAGGACTCCCTGCGGGGTGAGCCCCAGTCCCCAGTGGTTTTCGAGGCCCATGACGACCCCGGCCTTGGCGGCGTGGGGAAGGCATTTTTCAATCGAGTCGATGACCCACTTGAAACCATCTTCATCGGTATAACCCGGAAGGCGGGGCTCTATTCCACGCCGCTTCATCAATTCATCAAACCCCACGGTCCGCCAGCGCCCCGTGTTGAGCCTCATGGTGGGAATCCCCATGCTGTGGGCGAGGTCAATACAGTGCAGGGTGTGATCGATGTTCTCCTGGCGTTTCTTCTTATCAGGCGAAAGAAAGCCCTGGTGAATAGAGAAGCCGGTAAGGCCGACGCCATTTTCTATGGCCCGGCGCTTGAGCGATTGGAGATAGTCGTTGGATTCTCCAGACATCTGCCGGTGCAGGATCTCAACGCCGTCAAAGCCCATCTTTGCGGCCTGGTCGATGGAACCCTCAACGCTGGTCTTGCCTTCCGGTTTGCCGCGAAAATGCCAGAAGGAGTAGGTCGAGACGGAAATCCTGTTGCCTGGATGGGCATCCTTCTTCTCTTTTTCTCCCTTTTCCTCCGCGGAGGCTGAGGCGTTGCTGAAGAGTTCGGGTTGAAGAGCGCCGGCGGCTGCGAGAGCTCCTCCAGCTAAAAATTTTCTGCGTGTTTTATTCATATTTTTCGATCTCCTTGGATGCGCTCTAAGGGGCTGTTTGAGGGGACTGACAGGGTACTGGAGAAAGGTTAAGCCAACCCAGCAAAAACCCGTGGTTTCCACTCCTGTGAGCCATAAAATGGGAGTTTCGGGATTGGGTTTGCAGCCTGGCGGATGTCCGCCATGATCGAGGAGATTTGGATTTTAATGACACACCTGTTTGGACTTAAACAAAGTCGGCTGGCCTGTATCAGCCTTGTCCTGACCCTGCTTGCGATGGTCTGTCCCGGCTCTTTTGCCGAGGATTGCAATCGCAATGGTGTCGAGGACGAGCAGGATATCGCGGCTGAAACCAGCGCCGACTGCGACCGTGACGGAGTACCTGACGAATGCCAGCTCTTCCCTGTCGATCTCAGCAGCCGGGGGCTCGGAGTTACGGTTTCGAGGTATCCCCGGGCTGTTATCTGCGTGGATGTCGATTCCGATGGAATCCTCGATATCGTTACCGCCAATAAGGATGGCGATACGCGTTCGATGGTGACCGTCCTGAAGAACGATGGCAGCGGTATTTTTGAGCGGGCCGATTTCGAAGACGCAGTCCGGGCCAGTGATCTCGACGCGGCCGACTTTGATGGGGATGGGGCCAACGACCTGTTGACCGCGAACTATTACACGCTCGAGCTCTTGTGGAATGATGGGACGGGCTCCTTCGAGGAGCGCGAGAGCATCGCGGTTGAGCGGGGAACCCGCCATGCGGCCGCCGGCGACCTCAACGGAGATGGGCTCGCAGATATTGTTTCTACCAATGACCGCAGCAACCGGGCCTGGGTGTATATCAATGCCGGGGAGCGGAGTTTCTCCGAACCTGTAGCCTATGGTGTTGGCTCGGTGCCTTCCGTCGTACGCGTGGTCGATATCGAAGGTGATGGCGATCTTGATATTTGTACAGTCAATGTCGGCTCGGGAACGATCACCATTCTGCAGAATGATGGCAATGGCGGTTTTGGCTCGGTGAGAACCGTCGTTACAGGGCTGGCGGGCCCCGCCCATCTCGCAGTGGCGGATTTCGATCTCGATGGCTCAGCCGATTTCGCAGTCGCCAGTGACGATAATATAGCGATTCTCTACGGCGGCGATTTCTCTGAGCGCGAGGTGTTCGCCGCCAATGCCGGAGAGCTTGTTGTCGCTGACCTGGATGGAGATGGGGATACGGATCTCGGCTATTCCATTCTCGCTAACAGGCGCATCGCGGTCCTCCTGAACGTGTCGGGGATCTTCTTCTCCCAGCCGGTTGAGTTTGCCGTCGATATCGAGGCTGGACTCCTGGCGGCAGGAGATCTTGATAATGACAATGACCTGGATCTCGTCACCGCCTATGAGAGGCATACCCGGGTACCCATTCTCTGGAACAATGACGAGTCGGGGATTACAGTTGAGTCGCGAACCCTGAGTATGGGGCCCGCTCCTCACGCCATGGTCATGGATGATCTCAACGGTGACGGCTATCTCGATATCGCCACTGGCGATGGGCTCGGCAGCACGATCACGATTTTTCTGAATGATGGAGCCGGCAACCTCAGGCCCGGCGGGAACCGGACTGTCCAGGCCGGGGACTATCTCAACTCTATCGATGGAGGCGACTTCGACGGAGATGGCGATATTGACCTCGTGACCGCTGCCATCCAGGACCGGCGCATGCAGGTCTTCCTCAACAACGGCCAGGGCGCCTACGGTTCACGTGCTCTGTACACAACGGGTGTTCGCCCCTTCATGGTCGAGGTGGGGGAACTGACAGGCGATGGCTTTCCTGAGATTGCCAGCGCCAACGAGACAGCGGGGACGGTCACCGTATACCTCAACAGCGGCACTGGTGACGGACGCTTTGCCGGCAGACGTGAATATCGCGTAGGGCGGCTTCCCGTCGCCGTGGCGATGGGGGACCTGGATGGAGATGGAGACGAAGACGTCATCTCGGCAAACCGGGGCTCGCGTAATCTCTCCGTCCTGATGAACAGCGGTAACGGCACGCTGGGCACGGCGGTGAACTATACGGTGGATGGTACTCCCTGGTATGTGGTGACGGCTGATTTCGATGCCGATGGCGACATTGACCTCGCCACGGCCAACCAGCCCAACCGCACGGTTGGTATCTTCTACAACCGGGGTGACGGCACCTTCGAGGCCGGGGTGAATTTCGATTCGGCCCACGGTCCCTACTCGATGGTCGTCTTCGATCTGAATGTCGACGGCGTCCCCGATATTCTCACCGCCAACCAGTCGGCTGACAGCGTCTCGGCCCTGATCAATCGCGGCGATGGAACCTTCAACCCCGCCGTCACCTACAATGCCGGCAACGCTCCGAGGTTTGTCCAGGCCGGAGATCTCGATCTCGATGGAGATGTCGACTTTGTCGCTGCCGATCACGATGGGAGGACCCTGACGGTCTTTAGGAACCAGGCCCCGGTGGAGAGCCGGGATACGCATCGCGAGGTGATCTGTACCGAGGTTGACTATTACGACATGTCGACTCCCTCTCGCAGGGGACGGGATCTGAAATTCGTTATTCCATCCGATCCCGGGGACGCGTCGCGGCTTCCCCCGCTGTTTCAGAACGGCCGGCTCTTCGACCTGCACCAGGATTTCCTGACGGCGGTCTTTCCCGATCGTTTTCCGGTTCTCGGCCCGGTTGAATACAATCGCCTGGTAGGTCTGCGGGAGACCCGGCAGTATTACATCGGCTCGGTGACGAGGATTGCCGCGCCCACCGGGACGGTCTACGGCTTCAGCGTGTTCACCGATATCAGCCAGAGCGCATCCCAGATGCTGACTCTCGAGGAGGTTCGGGACATCTACAACACCCTTCGCTCATCCTTCGGCCTCGAGCTCCTGGCCTATGTCCCGGACACGATCCCAGCCCGCGAGGCTGCGGTTGAGTGGGAGGATCCGGGCTTCCCCGTGTACCTGGATGTGGCGGGTTCCTCTGGGAGCTACGAGTCCTATACCGAGGCTGTTGGCTATGGAACGGTCCGGATTCTTACCGAGGAGGCCTTTGAGGCGGCCAACGACAATGGAGGCCTGAGCTTCCGTGACATTCTCATTCTTCCTCACGCTCCCCGGGACATCGAGGGCGTGGTCGCGGGCGTGATTACGGGTATGCTCCAGGGCCCCCTGAGTCACCTTGCGATTCGAACCGCGCGGCGGGGTTCGCCCAACGCCTTTGTCGAAGGCGCGATCTCTGCGTTTACCCCGCTCGATGGGACCCTGGTTCGTCTGGAGGTCTCCGGCAGCGAATACGAGATTCGTCCCGCAAGCTTCCAGGAGGCCGAGAAGTTCTGGGCCGCCAACCAGATCAATCTTGGAAATCCGCCTCAGCCGGACGAGACGTTTGGTGGGCTGACGAGCCTGGCCGAGCTCGACCTGGCCGCCGAAGCAGCCACCCTGGTCGGCCGTTACGGAGGTAAGGGAGTCAACATGGCCCGTCTCCAGAGCATCATGACAGGTGAGTTTTCTCAATACAGCGAGGTCGGCTTCGTGGTCCCCACCCGCTACTACCTGGAGTTCGTGCGCAGCAACAGGCTCTTCTCGGCTGTCCAGCCGCTCCAGATCGTTACCTACGAGGAATACATCGAGGAGCTCCTCGGGACCGACAGGTTCAGGAGTGATTCAGAGTACCGATTCGAGATGCTCGATCGTCTGCGTGATCACATGGACGATAATTCGATCGTCGACTCGGAGCTGGTAACCAGCATCGCCCGGAGAATCGGCGAGGTCTTCGGCGAGACCACCAGCAGGGTACGCTTCAGATCGTCCTCGAATGTCGAGGACGCCCTCGAGTTCAACGGAGCCGGGCTCTACGATTCGACATCGGCCTGCGCCGCGGATGACCTCGATGATGACAACTCGGGCCCCTCGCATTGCGACTCGGAGAATGCCAGCGAGCGCGGTGTAGCGCGCGCTCTTCGAAAAGTCTGGCAGAGCGTGTGGAATTTCAGGGCCTTCGAGGAGCGAGAGTTCTTCGGGATTCCGCAGCAGGAGGTGGCCATGGGTATACTCGTGAGCCGCGCCTATGCCGACGAGCGCGCCAATGGAGTCATCTTCACCGGAAACCCATCGAATCCTCTCGACGACCGCTACCTCGTCACCTCGCAGGTTGGCGATTCGAGTGTTGTGAGCCCCGAGCCGGGAGTGCTCGCGGCCCAGGACCTCCTCGTCGTTGACCAGGGGCAGGTACTCGAGATCACCCGCTCCAGCAGCTCCTCTCTGCTGCCGCAGGGAGAGAATGTTCTCAGCGATGTGGAGCTCAGGGAGCTGGGCAACATCATCTGGCATATCGAGAGTGAACTGCCGATCGATCTCGATGGACATGATGCTTCGGAGGTCGTCTACGATATAGAGTACAAGGTCGAGTCCAACGGTGAGCTTGCCGTCAAGCAGGTGCGGCCCTTCCTGCGCAACGCGCAGCTGCCGCCCACGCCTTCTTTCCGGCTGCAGATTGCAGCCAACACATCGGCCTGCGTTGGCTTTGGAAATTCCAGCATCCAGCGGGGAGCAGAGCAGGTTCTCGATCTGAAGAGCAAGGTGCGCCTTCTCCAGGGTGAGCATGTCCTGCCCAGCTCATCTCTGATCACGCCTCTGGAGCTCATCGAGGAGGTTCGCTTCGGTCCCGCCGGCGCGCGGCTGCAGCCCGTCGGCCCCGGTATGTTGCGAGCGAGCCGGATCGATGACAGGAATGGGACAACGCGCCACCGCTTCATCTTCGACCAGGTCTTCGCTATCGATGATGAGCTGCGTCTCAAGCTGCGCCTCTTCCTGCTGGAGCCCTTTACGGCACGCGGCGAGGACGCTGTGCGTGAGGTCCTGGTCTTCAATGAGCTCTATGTTGAGGACACCATGACCCTGCAGGGCGAGATCACCTCTGTTGCCGATTCCGATGTGAGGCTGTTCATAGACTATTCTTCCTGCCGCTACGACAGCCTTGACCTGTGGGAGGTCAGCTCTGAGCTCGAGGATGGAACGACCATCTCTATCCTCGAGAATTATCTTCCCCCGGATGAGAACGATGAGTTCGGTCCCATCCGGCTGCGGAGCGCTGACGTGCGCATTCGCGGGCAGCGCAGGCGAGTCACCTCGTATTGGAAGCTGGTCTATTCCGCTTCCCGGCACAACACCTTTGTCAGGCATTGGGTTGTTCTTGATCCTCCGCTGCAGGTGGCAGGTTTAGAGCGCCTCGTGGCGGTAATGGAGCTTGTAGCGCCGCAGCTCAACAGCGAGGGCACTGTTCTCCAGGAGCCGTTGGGAAGGTACCTGGATGCCAACTTCGAAGAGATTGGCCGTTCCGGGGTGGCCTCCTATTCTCTTGAGCGTTTCACCGATCCGCTCCCCATTCTTTTCCAGCGTGGAGATGTCGACCTGGATGGAAGCCTGAGCATCACAGATTCTATCAACCTGCTGGTTTTCCTTTTCGCCGAAGGCGAACTTCCAGGCTGCCTGGATGCCGGGGATGCAGACGATAGCGGTGACCTGAACATTACCGACGCCGTAACCTCGCTCGGCTATCTCTTCCGCGGCGGCGACGCTCTTCCCGCTCCCTTCCTTGAATGCGGGGTCGACTCGACGGATGATGAGCTTGATTGCGAGGCGGAGCCGGTCTGTCCCTGATCGGTTTTCGAGGCGGGTTTTTCGGAACCTGAACTTTAGCGGCGCGACCTCATCTCGATTGACTTGTACCCCTGGCGGGACTACCCTCAGGTGTTGAGAAATTGAGAGTCTGAAGCCTTCTCCAGTCGTTTGTTGAAGATTTACGAGGTTCATTCAATGAAGAACTCCCCTCGCGTTTCCACCGCAGGTCTCGTCTCTACCGTCCTGACATCGCTGCTTATTTTCACCTGCGCCTCGAGCGCGTTTGCCCAGAAAGCTGGAGGGGAGGCGCTCGACGGGTGGGGCAAACTCGGCAAGGCGGTTTCCGGTTCGGAATCGTTCTACGATTTCTCCTATTTCTTCAAGGATGAGCGAGGCAGAAAGAAATCCGCCAAGGCCTTTGTCCAGATCTCCGCGAAGACGACTCTTTATCATGATCGCGTCGTGAGGATCCAGGATCTCAAGAAGGGAGCGAAGATTCGCATGTTCGCTCGTGCCGTCGAGCAGGAAGTCCGCGGAGGTCCCCCCGGTGGAGGAGGGGGCAATGTCGGGCAGGGCAGGTCAGGAACCGATCGGCAGATTCAGAATGCCCAGCTCGTGATTCTCGGTGATGGTGTCGAGGTCAACGAGAGCTACGAGGACAAGAAAGACAAGGAGCTGAAGTGGATTGACGCGACCGTCGAGTCGTCCAATTCTGGACTCTCGGTCAGCTACAAGGGCAACAACTACAGGGTGACCATCGACCGCAAGGCGCCGATCATCCAACGCACCAAGGTCGAGCCGAAGTATCTCAAGAGGGCCAGGTACGTTCATGTCCTGGGGGGCTCCTCGGATAAGCGCCCGAAGACCAAGAGCAGGAGTGACGCCGCCAAGGGCAGCTTCGACTCTGAGCGCGTCATCATCCTTGATGCGCGATCCATCAGGGCTCTTCCTCTGATTTTCAAGTAAGGCGAAGCTTTCCGTTCGCCGGTATTTCTCCTCTCACAGCCTCTTGACCTTCGAGTCCTGCTGGGTCACGATGCGCTCAGGTCCTGATAAACGAGGCCCCTTCGGGCCGTGAATTCGTGGTGTTGGTGAGGAAATATGGTTATGAGTGGTGCTGCCAGTGCAGAGCGGGAGCAGGTAAGTGAACCCGCTGCGAGGGGGCTTCTTGCCGATACGGCTCGAGCGGTCAAGGCTATGAAGGCCAGCTGGCTGCGAGTCGCGATCAACCTGCGGAGGATCCGGGATGAAGAGCTCTGGCGCTACGCCACGCCCGATTGCGAGAACTTCGAGGACTACGCATTCGGTGTGCTCAAGCTCAACAAGTACGTGGCCCGCAGGATGCTCAAGGCGATGGACTATACCGCAACCAAGCGGCCGGACATGGTGCACGATGTCTCCGACCGCCTCGATCGCGGCGAAGAGGTAGTCGTTCCTTCCTACCAGGTGGTGAACAACCTCAGATTGGCCGAGGAGAAATTCAAGGGCCGTGAGGAGGAGTTCGATGATCTCGAGTCGCGAGTGTTCGATGAAGGGATCGGGCGGGTTACCTTCAAGCGCGAGGTCGACAATATGCTTGGAGACCGCGATGATCGGCCGGGTGCCATGGAGCTTCCCGTCGACCGGGTCCAGCCCGAGAGTCGGCCGGAGCTTGGGAACCTGATCGAACGTCTCAAGGTCATCCAGCGTGAGCTGGGGCGGCTTGCGCTGTCAGGAGAATCGGAAGGGCTGTTGGCCCGCCTCCTGGAGTCTCTCGAAGCCGAGAAGAACGAGTCCGAGGGGCAATAGACCGTAACCTGTCCAGGGAGAGTGAGATGCCATTGGATCCCCAGGTCGAGGAGCTGCTGAGAGAGCTTGCGGAGATAGGCTGTCCGGCCCTTGAAGATTGTTCTCCGTCAGAGGCCCGCAGGAATCTTGCCAGCCGCATCGACAGTTTCTCAGAGCTTGAGGATATCTCCCTTACGCGGGATGGAATCGCGCCGGCGGAGGAGCTGCCGGCTGGTCTCCCCTCCATTCCCTACAGGGAATACAGGCCGAACGACAACCCGGTATTGCCGGCCCTGGTCTATTTCCATGGAGGTGGGTGGGTTATCGGGGATCTTGACACCCACGAGGGGATCTGCAGGGCGCTTGCCAATGAGGCCGGCTGCGCTGTCTTCAGCGTCGACTACCGCCTGGCGCCGGAACATAAGTATCCTGCGGCGGCGGAAGACTGTTATGCCTTTACCCGGTGGCTGTCAGAAAACGCGGCAGAGAAGGGGATCGATGCGCAGCGAATCGCTGTTGGCGGCGACAGTGCAGGTGGCAACCTCGCTGCCGTGGTCGCACTCATGGCCAGGGAGTCGGGCCTGTCCGGGATCTGCCTGCAGC
>DODI01000541.1:0-3941 GCA_003509045.1 Planctomycetota bacterium
CTGTCGAGTCCGGCGGTGTGGTCAGGGGCATCTGTGTTCCAGGAGGAGCGAGCCTGTCGCGCAAGGATATCGATGGCTGCGAGAGCATAGCCAAGAGCTTCGGGGCTAAAGGCCTCGCCTGGATGAAGCTCGAGGCCGAGGGGGCCAAGGGGCCCATTGCAAAGTTTCTCGGAGAGGAGGGGGAGGGCGCTCTTCGCAAGGCGTTTGAAGCCGGCGAGGGAGACCTGCTCCTGATGGTGGCCGACAAGGAATCGGTCGCCGCGACATCGCTTGGCGAGGTGAGATTACACCTGGGAGCGAAGCTCGAACTGATTCCAGAGGGACGCTATGATCTTCTCTGGGTCACCGACTTCCCCCTGCTCGACTGGAATGAAGATGAGGGCCGCTATCATGCCTGTCACCATCCATTTACCAGTCCCCGAGAGGAAGATCTCGAACTGCTGGAGGAGAAGCCCGGCGAGGTGAAGGCCCGGGCGTATGACATCATTCTCAACGGAATTGAGCTCGGCGGCGGCAGCATTCGTATTCATAGCGAGGATGTTCAGTCCAGGGTCTTCACGGCGATCGACATGTCCGAGGAGGAGGCTCGCGAGAAGTTCGGCTTCCTGCTCGACGCCCTCTCCTTTGGCGCGCCGCCACACGGTGGAATAGCGCTGGGGCTCGACAGGCTGGTGATGTTGCTTCTGGGGGTCCCGTCGATTCGAGATGTGATCCCCTTCCCCAAGACTGCCAAGGGAGGCTGCGCGATGACGGATGCTCCGGGAGGCGTCAGCCGGGAGCAGCTGGAGGAGCTGTGCCTCGAGCTCAATATTCCGGAGGAATCGTCGGAGGAGTCGGCGGAGTGATCTGGCTCCATCCATTCTCCTCCGCCCTTTTTCAGTTGACGGACTTTTTTCTCAAGGATTAGTATCAGGTTATACTTCTTATTCACCGGGTTGATTTGAACTGGATCATCGATCCCTGCAGGCGGGTTGTCGCAGCAGGTGTTGAGGTGTTCCGCGATTCCCGACAGGCTTATTTACAGGAGCAGGTTTTATTTCCACTCAAAATTTCCGTGGTAGAGCAGCCCTTCGTCAGAAAGGGCCTCGAATTCTCTCTGATCGTGACGCGGTCGGCAATTGCCGCCTGATTGATGATAAGGGAGAGCAGATGGGTATCATGGAGGTCAGCGAAGCTCTCGAGATTGCGAAAGAGCGCGAAGTCGATCTCGTGGAAATAGCTCCGAATTCCGACCCCCGCACCTGTAAGCTGATGGACTTTGGCAAGTTCAGGTACCAGCAGACCAAGAAGAACAGGGGCCAGAAAAAACCCGTCAACAAGCGCAAGGAGGTCAAGCTTCGACCCAAGGTCGGGGATCATGACTTCAATGTGAAGGTCGAGAGGGCCAGGCGTTTTCTCTGCAAGGGGCACAAGGTCCTGGTGACCATGATGTTCCGCGGTAGAGAGATGGTACATGTTGATCTCGGTATGGATCTCCTCCATCGTTTCGCTGGAGAGCTCGAGGACTGCTCCAAGATCGAAAAAGAACCGTCGCGAGAAGCGCGTAACCGCATGAATATGATCCTGGTAAACAAGGGATAGCTCTCTGCTGCTTTGCAGGTACGGTTATCGGTATTCTTCCGGGCGCTCGATCGGGGTCGATTCAGGTAAAAAAAACCTTCCATAGATCGAAGCCTGCTGTAGAATCTCCCACTTCCGCTGTGTTCACAGGGAGTCGGCTCGTGTAGCGGGCCTCCTGATTGTGAGTGGCGGAGAGAGGTTATTAGATAAAGTGATATTCACGGGATGCCCACGAGGCATCCAGCCAGAGAGGACGATAAATGCCTAAGCAGAAAACACATCGGGGTGCCGCCAAGCGCTTCAAGGTAACCAGCAAGGGCAAGGTGAAACGTTGGAAGGCCGGAAGGCGTCACCTCCTCGAATGCAAGACCACCAAGCAGCTTCGCAACCTTAGAAATGGTGTGATGTGCGCGCCTGAAGACGCTAAGAAAATTCGTAAGCTTCTCTGCCGGGATTAGTTTTCCGGTCGAGAACCTGAATGCAGGAGTACTGAGATATGCCACGAGCCAGATTTGGGGTAGCCCGACTGCGCAAGAAGAACAAGCTCTTCCGTAGAGTGAAAGGCTTTCGTGGAGGCCGTGGGAAGCTCCTGCGTACGGCTAAGGAGGCTCGCACAAGGGCTGAAGCTTACGCCACCCGTCATCGCAGGAAGAAAAAAGGCGATTGGCGTCGACTCTGGATCGTCAGGATCAACGCCGCCTGCAGGGCTCGTGGAATGCGCTACAGTGAGTTCATCTACGGACTCAAGCGTGCCGAGGTCGATCTGAACCGCAAGGTGCTTGCAGACCTGGCTGTCAGGGATCCGACAGTTTTCGACGGCCTCGTCGAGACGGCCCGCAGCGCCTGATTGATCCCTTCCCCGGGGTGTTTCCACTTTGTCGGAGGCCGTGACCTGGTCCGCCGGGCAGGTGCCTGATGACGCGGTTTTTGCAGCTTTAGCTGAGCGCTCGACAAAGATTTATGTCTTTGTTTCGTGTTTCTCCATGCTAAAATTCGCGCCAAGTTCAGGAGCCAGGCAGCCTGGGACTGTGAAGAAGAGAAGACATTCGTCATTGGATAGAGCCTGGGAGAAGAAGAGAGGCATTTTCCGGGAGCCATTCCCGTGAAGAAGGAGAGAATCACAACCAGTTCCGCAGGCAGGGTCTTTTGAGACCTGGGGCGGAATACAGAGGAGGTTCATTGTGAAAGCTTGGATGGGTATGTTGCTGGCGGCTGTGGTGGGCGCTGGAGTCGCGGTTGCGGGAATTCAATTTCTACAGAGGGATGGATTGTCTCCTGCTGCGCAGGGAAGTCCGGCGGAGCAGGCGGCGGGCACTCAGAAGCTCACCACTCTCAACCCGGCACCAAAGGCTGCTCCGGCACCTCTGCCCATTCCCAGGAAGCCGATCTTCCTGCGCAGGGGAGCCGCGTTGCCAAAGCCTGTAGCTACCAGGCAAACGGTCTCCTCTGTCCCTGATGCCGAAATCCAGGGCTTCCTCGCTGAGGCGGATCGCTTTTTCGCCAGGGGAGAGGAGAGCCAGGGGTTGCGGCTTTACAGGGCGGCCTTCGCCAAGGCCAACCAGCGCAAAGACATCAATCTCTCGACCCAGGTCATGAAATTACTCGCGGCCGATGATGTCGCCCTCTGGCGCGAGAAATACATCAGCTATCTTGTCGACCGAGGAGAGGGAGACAAGGCCTTTGAGAGCCAGCTCAGCAGGGGGAACTCGATCCTTCTGCAGGGCAAGGAGTCCTCGTTGCTGGAGGGTTGGACGGAACTTTCCCAGGCTCACCGGCTGGCTACAAATGGGATCCTTCGAACCCGGGTCTACGACATCCTCAACCCGATGCTGAAGAAGAATGTCTTCTCTCTCCGGATGACGCCGCTGGTTGAACGGTACAATGTCCAGCCCGGCGACAATCTCACCCGCATTGCCAAGCGGCACCAGACCACAGCTGATGCCATTACGCGCCTGAGCGGCCTGAAATCTGAGGTGATCCAGCCGCGCAGCCGCCTGCGGATTCTCGGCGGCAAGGTCAAGATCTTCGTAGATAAGAGCGACTTCCTTCTCTGGGTGACGTTGGATGGCAGGCTGCTCTACCAGGCGCGTGTCGGCCTGGGAAGGGACAATACAACACCCGTGGGTGAGTTCAGCATCGAGGTGCGCCAGAAGAACCCCACCTGGTTCCGCCCCGGCTCTGATCCTATCGGTCCTGGGGATCCTCGCAATGTCCTTGGTTCGCGTTGGCTCGGATTTCGAGATACGGAGCAGATCTCCGGAATCGGAATCCACGGGACGGTGGATTCCGATTCCATCGGCCGCGAATCTTCGGCCGGCTGTATCCGGATGCTGAAGGAAGATGTCGAGATGGTGTTCGACCTGTCGCCGCGTAGTACGACG
>DODI01000542.1:0-2357 GCA_003509045.1 Planctomycetota bacterium
GCGCAGCCAGGCCACGGGGAAGTTTCGGGTGAAGGCTTCTGCCCTGGGATCTTCCAGGAGGCGCTCGACCTCCTGCTGGCGTACTTTCGGGTTGGTGAGCCTGCCGGTGCGGGCCAGCTCCAGGAGCCTCTCATCCGGCATCGACGACCAGAGGAAGTAGCTGAGACGGGAGGCGAGCTCGTAGTTGTCGAGTTTGGGCCCCTTCTCCTGGATGTAGAGAAAACGTGGTGAGCAGAGGATCGCCGTGTACCCTGCCTGCAGTGCCCTGATCGCCCGGGCCTCCCCGGTGTTCGATGTGCTCAATTGTTTCGGAGCCTTTGTCCCGACTGAGAGATGGGCGTCGTTGAACCCAGGGCCGCTCCAGGATGCCCGCAGGCTGTTGGGCTGGCCGTAGGCAAAATATTCAACTCGGAGGGCATGGGGGCCGGCCGAGAGCTCTATGGATCCTTTTCTAGTCGAGTTGCCGTGCAGCCCGTCGTGCTCGATCACCCGCTTGCCGTCAATGATCAGCCGGGATCCGTCATCGGAGGCGATCTCGAACCGGTATTTCCCTTTCCTGGGAGCATGGAGATTTCCTTCGAACACCATGCCATAGAAATCTCTCATTTTTGCAGGCCGGATGTCGAGCAGCCCATCGGCAAGGACACCCTCAGAGAAGGGCTCGAGCTCGGAGAACTGGGGCAGCTTGCTCCACTTTCCCTTGTAGGCCTTGTAGCTCAGATCCCTGATCGCCGCTGGCGAGGATTTCTTGTTCTCGACCATGAGGCTGCGTACCAGTGCTGCATAGGGGGCTACCTCGGGAGGCTTGACCGGCCTCCTGAAGGCACGGCTGGCGAAGTTGAGCAGCAGCTTTTCCACGGCTGCTTTTTCTGCCGGGCCGGTTCCGTAGAGGGCGGTGTGGCTCCTCGGTGGCCAGGTGTCAATCAGCGGCTCCACCGTCAGGCTGTAGATGCGAATGTGGGGTCCCTTGTACCCGTCCTCGAGCAGGGCCTTCGCCATCTCGATCGGCCAGGCGTCGAAGACCTTCTTGTCCACCTTCTTGCGGTCCGGTTGCGGACGGTAGGCCCTGGGGATGTATTTTTCTACCAGGCGCTCGGCCCGGAATCCCCTGTCGTAGAAGCCGTTTTCCCAGCCAAGCCAGGGTGTCCAGGAGTCGTCCAGCCAGGTCTCGAAGCTGAAGGTGCGCTTCTTTCCATCTCCGGGCAGCGGCCACAGAGCCAGGTTGGTCGAAGTGGGGCCCGAGATTCCGCCGTTGGCGGTATCGGCCATGTTCAGGCTCAGGAGGAAGGGCTGGTCCTGGTCGGTCTTGATCAGCTCGCCCCATGGGTGCTGCTGGTTGTGGCCCGAGGCCTCGACAGTGATGCGGTAACGTGCCGATGTGCGGACGCCGCCTCTCAGCTCGTGAGGGGAGAGACGACCGAAGCGCTGGTAGCGCATTGAGATCATGTCGAAGTCTGGATTCAGCTCGCGCGAAACGGTCTCGAGGGTCAGCTGTCCGTATTGCTTTCCCTTGATGAGATGGCCTGAGAAACGGCGTGTTTCGACAGCGGGTTTTTTTTCAGTATGTGTAGCGGTGGGGAGAACCTCTTCCGCCGCACCCAGCATCAACTTCAGGAGGAAATCGGACATGACCAGGCGGTTGCCGATATTGGCGAAGCCTGCTTCCTTCTCATCGTCGGGAAAGGAGCGTACGGGGTCGTTGCCCTTGCGCTCGACCCGGCCGTTTCCATTGTTATCGACGAGCTTCGCTACCGCTCCCGGCCGGAAGGCGGCACCATCGAGGTAGAGCAGGTCGCGCAGGGTGTTGCGCAGCTCGATGCGGTTGAGACGGCGGATCACAGTCCTCGCCCCGGTACTTCGCAGCCTGGCATAGGCAGCCTCCAGGCTGCCGGTCAGGTCTTCGACGAATTTTTTCCGTTCTTCAGGGCTGGGCTGGGGTTTTTTCTTCGGTGGCATCTCGCCGAGGTTGACCTGGTCCAGCATGTCCTGCCAGGCCTCCAGTACCTGGCGGCTTGAGAGGTCCGTTCCAAGGGTGTCGAAGCGCCGGTCGTTCTTTTGCTTCTCGGGTCCGTGGCAGGCGAGGCAATGCTTTTGCAGGAATGGCATCAGGGCCTGGAGCGAGTCCTCAGCCTTTGCCGCGGGGAGTGAAAGCAAAACGGCGGCGACCATCCACAGCGCGATGCGGCGCGTCGGAATCATGCCTTCGTCTCGAGTCCTGTGAGGGTGCCGGTGCTGGTTCCGAAGCGGTCGATTTCCAGGCCGAAGTTCTGCAGCATCGACAGCAGCAGATTGGCGGCCGGTACTCGCTTGCCCTTTTCTTCGGGGTAGCTCTTGTGTTCACCGTGCTTGAAGCCGCC
>DODI01000542.1:2745-3591 GCA_003509045.1 Planctomycetota bacterium
CAGCCGAAGAGGATCATCGTGTGATCGAAGAGTGTGCCGCCGTTGATGGGATCTTGCTGTGCTTTGAGCAACTCGACGAGGTGGGCTGTCTGGGCAATCTGGTTGCGCTCGATCAGCTTTAGGGCGGCAACCTCTTTTTCGCGTTCACCGTGATGGGAGAAGCCGTGGTAGCCGCCGCTGAGCCCCAGGTCGCCGCTGCGGAAGCCGGTGGTCAGGGTAATGGCCCGGGTCGAGTCGGTCTGGATCGCCAGGGCTACCAGCTCGATCATGGCCTTGAGGTCGGCAACGGTGCCCTGGCCGGGTTTCGGTTCGGGCAGTTCGGTTTTCGGCTTGGGGCGGTCGATCCAGGGCCGCTGCTGGACGATTTTTTTCTCCAGCGATCGAACCGACTCGAGGTACTCGCCGAATTTTCTCTGGTCCTGCCTGCCGAGGTGACGGTTCAGTGATTTTGCCTCTCCGAGAACCACGTCCAGGATGCTCGAATGCCGCTTCAAGGTCTGCGTCATCTGGGCTTTCGCCTGCGGGCTCTCATCAAGGAAGAGGGCCCGGTAGGTCTGTCGCAGATCGACCGCAGGCACCTGGACTCCGGTGCGGGTGAAGCTGACGAGGTTGGCCTCGTTGACCTTCAGGACCATCGATGGGTATCGTGTCTGCGCGCCGACGTATTCGGCCGCTTTCTGGTCCAGGCTGATGTTTCCTTCGGAAAAGTTGGTTGCCAGGTAAGGCCGCACACCGTTGAGCAGGGTTGGTATGCAGGCATGGCCACCCGGGATACCGTGGTCGAGATGAGAGAAGACCGTGAAGTCTTTGCGATGCTTTTCGAGCGGCTTGAGGGTGCCGGGCATC
>DODI01000342.1:0-20055 GCA_003509045.1 Planctomycetota bacterium
TGGATTCAGCCGGCCAATCTTACGGCAACGAGGCATCCGGACTAGGGACCGTCATCTCAGGCGGCGGCGGGAACGTGGCCGAGGGGCCCGGCTCTGTCATCAGCGGCGGCGACCTGAACTCGGCTACCGGTGAATATTCCACGGTGAGCGGCGGCAACGAGAACAGGGCCAGTGGTGCCGCCGCGACCGTCAGCGGCGGAAGCTCGAGAACTGCCGGGGCAAACTCCCAGCACGTGCCCTGAGACCGCCCACTTCTATCCTTGCCACCGATCCAGTCAATGAATTAGTCTTTCAAGCTGAGCTATGGAAGTTTCCAGGCCGCAAACCAGCGAGGTGAATTTCGCATGAGGGTTCTCTCCGAGACGTACATTCTTCGAGCGCTGTTGGTGGTCGCTTTCAGCTTCCTTCCTGACCTCTCCGTTCATGCGGATGTACGGCTTCCCCGGATCTTCGGCAACCACATGGTTTTGCAGCGCGGCATGAAGCTGCCAGTGTGGGGCTGGGGCGGCGCCGGTGAGAGCGTCACGGTCAAGCTGGCCGGCAAGGAGCTCGACATCAAGGTTGACGCCACGGTCGATGGGGGCGGCCGATGGAAGCTCGAGCTGCCGGTTCTCAAGGCCGGCGGTCCGTACGTGATGACTGTTCTCGGCAGCAGCACCCTTACCTTCAACAACGTGATGGTCGGGGAGGTCTGGCTCTGCTCGGGACAATCGAACATGGAGGTCTCCATGGCTCCGGGGGCGAGCTGGTGGAAGGGCGTTCTCAACTACAAGAGAGAGCTGGCGGCGGCGGCCAATCCCAGGCTGAGACTCTTCAAGGTCGCCACCACCTGGCAGCGGGGTCCGATACAGGACGTAAACGGAACCTGGGCGGTCTCTTCTTCCGCATCGGCCAACGGCTTCTCTGGTACGGGGTTTTTCTTCGGCAGGAAGCTGGTGCAGGAGCTGGATATGGCTGTCGGGCTGATCGCGGCCGCGGTGGGGGGCATGCCGATCGAGCAGTTCTCGCCGCATTCGGGGCAGGCCTTCTGGTACAACGGCATGATCGCCCCGGTCATACCTTATGGAATCCGCGGAGCGACCTGGTACCAGGGTGAGACCAATTTCTGGTCGGGAGACCGGGCGAATTATTTCGGCAAGCAGAAGGCCTTGATCGATTCCTGGCGCCAGATCTGGGGCCAGGGCGATTTCCCTTTCTATCTGGTCCAGCTGGCCCCCGGGCTGGGGGGGCCCCTGCCCCTTTTCTGGGAAGCGCAGGCGCTCACTCTCACGCTCAAGAATACGGGACTCGCCTCGACCAACGACATCGGCGGGGATCTCGCTCCACCCCACGCGAATGGGGATGTCGTTCACCCGCGCAATAAGCGCGGTGTGGGTGAGCGTCTCGCTCTCCTGGCGCTCGCCAAGGATTACGGCAGGAGCGATGTCGTCTACAGGGGGCCGACCTTCAAGTCTATGAAGGTCGAGGGGGACAAGCTCAGGGTCAGCTTTGACAATGTCGGTTCCGGTCTGAAATCCCGGGACAAGAAGCCGCTCACCTGGTTCGAGATCGCGGGGGAAGGAAATTATTTTCCAGCCAAGGCGGTGATCGATGGCGAGACGGTGCTGGTGTCGAGCAAGGAGGTCTCCAGTCCTTCGATGGTCCGGCTCGGCTGGGATCACATGTCCGACACCAACCTGCAGAACAAGGAGGGTCTGCCGGCCTTCCCCTTCCGGACAGGCAGCAACCCTCCCGCCATTTCCGGCAAGAGACTGTTCTCGACCCTCTCCAGCATCACGCTGGCCTCGACAGAGGGCGCCGGCGCCATCCACTACTCCCTCGATGGATCGCCACCAGGGAAGGAGTCGCCTCTCTTTGCGCACTCCCTCAATATCGACAAGACGACGACCATACGGGCGCGGTTCTACAGGAGCGATGGAGTGGCGAGCAACGTCGCCGAGGCCACCTTCGTCAAGGCCGAGCCGCAGAAGTACAGGGGCAAGCTCCTCGACCTCGGTGTGGGCTACAAATACTTCGAAACCAGCAAGCCGTTGGCCACCTTGCCCAGGATCAGCAGCCTCAAGTCTCCAGTCAAGACAGGCATCGCTGAGGATTTCACCCTGGGTGTGGCGAACAGGACGGATGGCTACGTGCTGCTCTTTACCGGGTATCTCGATGTCAAGGAGGGTGGGGTCTATACCTTTGAGACCACCAGCGATGACGGCAGCGCCTTGTACGTGGACAAGAAGCTGGTGGTCAACAACAACGGGATCCATGCGCCTGTGAAGAAGACAGGCAAGATCAAGCTTCGCAAGGGATGGCGCAAGGTCAATGTGCTCTACTTCGAGAGCAGCGGCGGCGAAGCCCTGAGTGTCCAGTACAGCGGGCCGAACACTCCCCTCCAGGCGCTTCCCTGCTGGTGTGAACAGGAAGTGGACGAGAAATAGGCTTTGAGGGCATTTCCCGGCGCCGGGAAGGTTTTCAAACAAGTTGTGCAAAAACTGAAATCCCGCCTTAATAATTAGAAGAAGGTACAGTTTTTCTCTGGGGCACGGGGGGCAGTTATGTTGAGAGGGTTGGATCTTCGTATTCCTGCCGGTATAGCCGGCCTGGTTCTGTGGATGGTGTCGCCGGGCTTGTTTTCCCAGCCGCTGAATGATGTTTGCATCGAAGCGGAGCTGGTCCAGTTTGGCGATGGGCTTGTGGCCACGGTGGCGGGAAGCACTGCCGAGGGCGCGACCCAGGATCCCGAGACGAGGGAGTGCGGCGGAAGCAACGCGCCCGGGGTCTGGTTCCGGCTCACCGGCGATGGGCGGAGGTTGCGGGCCGAGACGTGCGCAAGCACCTACGATACGCGTCTCAGTCTTTTCGAGGGGGCTTGCGGGGAGCTCATTTGCGTCGACAGCAATGATGATTTCTGCGGCCTGCAGAGCCTGGTCGAATGGTCCGCGATGGAGGGGGTCGACTATCTTGTCCTGGTCCACGGCTTCAGCAGCAGCGCAGGAGACTTCACCCTTCTTTTCACTTCCCAGGGGATTCCCGAGCCGGGAGATGACGATGGAGATGGGGTTTTTGATGAGGATGACAATTGCCCGGAATTTCCGAACCCGGACCAGCTGGATGTCGATGGAGACGGCGTTGGAGATGCCTGCTCTGATCCGAACGTCATTGAGCAGGACCTGGATGGCGATGGAATTCCGGATGCGGAAGACAATTGCGTGGCTGTGCCAAACGGGTTCCAGGAGGATCTCGATGGCGATGGGCTTGGGGATGCCTGCGATAGCGACGATGGAACCTGCGCGGAATGCTGGGCGGGCGAGCTGATCTGCGGCAAGCCCATGGATGGAAACTTCCCGTTGTCGGGGTGTAATAGAATTTCAGGCCAGAACCTTGATCTCTACAGCCTGGTTGTCGCCGGAGGCGATGTCGTGATCAACCTCTCAGGATCCTTTGACACCTTTCTTGAGCTTTACGATGAGAATTGCGAGCTGGTTGCCCAGGATGACGATGGCGGAGATGGGCTTAATTCGATGATCAGCAGGAATCTTCCGGCCGGAACTTATTTTGTCGGAGCCAGCAGTTTCGGCGCCGGGCAGAGCGGCAGCATTTCACTTACCGCCGACTGCGTCAGCGGAATCAGCAATTTCTGCGTGGATTGCGAAGCGAGAGAGCTGAATCCCGGGGAGACTCAGGAGGGGCTTCTTGGCTCGAGCGGCTGCCGTACCCAGCCTTTTGACCAGGCCCTGGAGATCTTTTCGTTGGTTGTAGAGGAAGAGTTCGAGGGCAGCCTCTCGGTGGTTTCTACCGACTTCAATCCAAGCCTCTCCTTCTACAATGATTTCTGTGACCTGGTGTCCTTGAACAGTAATTGCTCAAATCCTGAATTCGGGGCCTGCCTGAATGTCCACCTCGGCCCTGGAACCTATACGGTAGGTGTCGCTGCCGAGGACCGTGTCTCTACGGGCAGCTTCCGTCTTGTTGTTTCAGACGCCTGGGACTTCAAAGACTTCTCACGAGGAGATGCGGATGCCAACGGGCGAGTGGATATTTCTGACGCGGTACAGATACTGAACTTTCTCTTCCAGGGCGCCGAGCGCCCCAGCTGCCTGGAGACGGTCGATGTGAACAATGATGCCCGGGTCAATCTTACCGATGGGATCTACCTGCTCTCCTGGTTGTTTGGGGAGGGAGAGGCGCTTGCGCCTCCGGGACCACCCGGGCAAGGTTCCGGCTGTGGGCCGGACCCCGATGCGCCCGGCAGCCCGGGAGACCTGGGCTGCGACACCTATACGGGATGTGATTAACTCCAGCAGCTCTTTTTCGGTCCTATTCGCAGAGTACAGCCTCGCTGGCGCAGCCGAGGCCATCGGCGGTGAGATCTTCTCCGCAGTCCGTTCCCAGGTAGCCGGCCGAGGTGGGAGAGGGGGGAGCCGGGGCGTTACCTCCGCTGAACAACCATCCGAATACGATGATCGCATCGGTGATCTCGATGGCTCCGGTGTCGTTGGTGTCCGCTGAATCCATGCAGGCCGGCTCAGTGCCGCCGCTGAAGAGGTAGAGCAGCGGGATGACGCCATCGGTAAGGTTGATGCTGCCATCGGAGTTGGCATCGCCGCGGACAAGGCGAGGGCCTGCGGGCGCGGTGCAGATATCCGTTTCAGAGCAGTCGGAGTCATCGCAGTCGGCGGCTCCATCTCGGTCATCATCAATTCCGTTATCGCAGAGCTCGGTCGGGATGCAGAGCTCCCGATCCATGCAGTCCTCGTCATCGCAATCAACGTCGCCATCTCCGTCGTCGTCGCGGTCGTTGGTGCAATTCTCGCCGCCGCCGGACTCGAGGAGAAAGTTGTCGTAGCTCACAGACTGGCCGTTCAGGTAGGCCCAGCAGCCGATATGGCCGCTCCTGTGGGTTCCGTCCTGGACCTCGATCAGGAGCTCTCCATCGCCCCATACCTGGATGAACTCATCGTCGATGGATATTTGCCATTCGGTGGGAGGGTCGGGCAGGTCGCTGGCGCCGCTGCCTATGAAGGTGTGGGCGCCGCTGTCGACCCGGACCAGACGCAGTCCATGGTCATCCGGCCTGTCAATCCAGTCGAGCTCGTAGCCGCTGGTGCCGGCGTCGTAGCGCTGGGTCGGGCTGGTCGCGCAGAACATGATGCCCCCGTGCCGGCCAATGCCATCTCCCGGGATGTTGATGAACTCCATATCGAAGGTGGCCTCGAAGGTTGGCGCGAACTCGATAGCCGGGTTTCCCATCCAGGCCCAGGTTTCTCCTCCCGCGCTGGAGCCCTGGAGGGTTCCATTTACGATGTTCCAATTACCGGAGTGGACCGAAACAAGTTCGTCTGCTCCACCCTGTACATCGAAGGTCTCTTCGAAAGGCTGGGGGAAAACCCATGTGGTGGCCATCAACAGGACTATAAATAAGCTGATCGATCCTGGTTTGAAGCTTTCGCATAACATCAGACCCATACCTCCGGTATCCATTAACTCTGTTTGACCCAGTTTGAGGGGTGTATTATAAGTTCCGGGGAGTCGCAAGGAACGGTAAATAAGTTGGCTTCCCGGGGGGGAAGGCCGACAGGCCCAGTCGCTTTTTTACAGCCGAAAATTTCCAGAAATGAACAGACTCAACTACATCAATGCCAGCCGCCTGCTGCTGGCCGCAGCTCTTGCCTGCGGTTTGATTTCAGCCGTCCCCTGCAGTGCGGACAGCGTGGTTGTTTTCAATGAGATCCAGTACCATCCGGCGACTCGGGAAGCTGAGCTCGAGTGGGTCGAGCTCTATAACCAGATGGCAGTCGATGTCGACATCTCCGGCTGGTACCTCTCCGACGCCGTTTTCTACCAGTTTCCTGAAGGAACGATTGTTCCCGGCGGAGAGTATGTCGTTGTCGCGGTAAACCCTACGGAGGTTGAACGAGAGGGCGGGATCGCCGGGGTCTTTGGGCCACTTGTGGGCAGGCTGGACAATTCTGGAGAAAACCTCGAGCTTCGGGACCACAACGCCAGGCTGATGGATAGCGTCAGCTACAGCTCCGGTGCTGGCTGGCCTGTTGCGGCCGATGGTTCCGGGGTGACCCTTAGCAAGCTGAACCCGAACTGGCGCAGCTCGCGAACCGGGAGCTGGGGGGGCAGCGATCGGGCAGGGGGCACGCCTGGGGCTGTGAATTTTCAGCTTGAAGGCGAGGGGATTCAGGGCGGGGGGGCCACCCAGGGCCTGATCTCCTACTGGAATTTCGATGGAGCAGGAGATGAGGCTGGTGATTCAGCAGGCTCGAACGATGGAGACCTTGGCTCCGGAGCAAGCAGGACGGCTGGGCTGGTCGGGCCCGGTGCCATCAGCTTTAACAATACGACCAACGCCCTGGTCAACATCGGCAGTGGTGTCGGGAACAGCTTCTCTTTCACTTCGGGGCTGACCATAGAAGCTCTCATCTCTCCCGGCTGGAATGGCTCGGCGGGGGATTCTGAAACGATCTTTCGAAAGGAAGATGGCAGGAGGAGGATTCTGTTGAGCTTCCAGAATGATGACAACGCTGTCACCAGGGATGTGGCTATCGCCCCGTCACAGCAGCCTGTCCTGTCCTTTGGCATCAACGTTGGTGGCTCCTACACCGAGCTGGATATGCCGCTTGATGGATTGGCCGGTCGTCCGACCCTGTCGGCATTGCGGGATGGGGATTTCCATCACATTGCCGCAACCTACGATACCGCCAGTGGCAGAAAGGCTATCTACATAGATGGCCGGAGAGTGTTCTCTGTCGATTTTGCTCCTGGCGACACTATCGACTCGGGCGGCTCCGCTACGGCCTATATCGGAAACATGAGCGGCCGTCGAGAGCCCTTCACCGGCACGATCGACGAGGTGGCGATCTGGGAGAGGGCGCTCAGCGATGATGAGCTGGCCTCCCATTTTCGCCTGACCGCTGCCGGGGAAAATTATTTTACCGAACCCGGGGTCAAGGCCCCTGGAGAGATATCCATTCGATTCAACGAGACAAGCTCCCAGCTTGCGGGTCCCGACAGGCTGGAGCTTTTCAACGAGGGCTCGAGCCTCAACCTGGAAGGCTATGTTCTTTCAAGCCATGGCGCTGAACCCGGAGAATATGTTTTTCCCGTGGTTGAGCTTGGAGCTGGAGAATACCTGGTACTCGAGGAGGCAGGACTGGGCTTCTCCCTTCATGTTTCCAACCGCCTGTTCCTCTACACGCCCTGTCGCTGTGTTGTGGCGGATGCTGTCAGGCTGCAGGAGGGTCTCAGCGGGCGGCTTCCCGGCAGAGATGCGGGCTGGGGGGCTCCTTCTACCGCGACCTTCGGGTCGGCCAACCAGTTCAACCTCAGCGACCAGATTGTCATCAATGAAATTTATTACAACCCCGCCGATGAGCCGGTTGCCGATCTGGAGCCAGTGGTTGGTGAGGTCATTGTGCCGATCGAGCAGGCCTGGAATTATAGCGCATCCGGGGCCGACCTCGGGACGCAATGGCGAGACCCCGATTTTGACGATGGGGCCTGGGAGACAGGTGGGGCCCTGCTCTACCATGAAAACGGTTCCCTGCCCGCTGCAAAGACCACAGAGATCCCCCTTGGGGCAACCACCTATTATTTCAGGTCGCGATTCGAGCTGGATGCCGACCCTCTCGCCGTCGAGCTTTATTTTCGTTCGGTTATCGATGATGGGGCGGTGATCTACCTGAATGGTGAAGAGGTTTTGCGGTTGAGAATGCCCGCCGGCGAGATTGATTCCGGGACCTTTGCCGCCGCCTCCGTCTCCAACGCGGATTACGAGGGTCCTTTTCTCGTTACGGGTAACGCTCTTCGCCGAGGGGAGAACCTGCTAGCGGTTGAGGTGCACCAGCGAACCTCAGGATCAAGCGATGTGGTCTTCGGGCTGGAGGCCAGCGTCCTGGACCTTGCGCCAGGTAAGGAGGATGTGGTGTTCGGAGAATCGCGGGAGAAGTGGGTAGAGCTGTTCAACCGGGGCTCGGAAGCTGTCGAGCTGTCCGGCTGGAAGTTGTCCTCAGGCATCCGCTATACCTTCGGCGCCGGGGAGTCGATCGGCCCCGGGGAATACCTGGTGGTTGCGGCCGATCGGGAGCATCTCGAGTCCATTCACCCCGGGGCAAGGGTCGTCGGAAACTTTGAGGGCAAGCTGTCCGGTCGCAGTGACCGAATTGTTCTGAGCGATCCGCTGGGAAATCCGGCAGATGAGGTGCGCTATTTCGATGATGGACCGTGGCCGATTTACGCGGATGGGGGAGGCTCGTCTATTGAGCTGATAGATCCCGATTCTGACAACAACAACTCCGGCTCCTGGTCGGACAGCGATGAGGGCGCAAGAGCCCAGTGGCAAAGCTACAGCTATCAAGAGACGGCGCGGCCGAATGTCGGTCCGTCACGCTGGCGAGAGCTTTGTCTTGGCCTCCTGAGAGCCGGCGAGGTTCTTATTGATGACCTGAGTGTGGTCGAGGATCCCGGAGGAGCGGCACGGCAGCTGATTGCCAATGGCAGCTTCGAGTCGGGGGAGTCAGGCTGGCGCCTGCTCGGAAATCACGGGCACAGTGAGGTCGTCGAGGACCCTGCCGACCCGGGCAACCGGGTACTCCGCCTGGTGGCCACCGGCGCGACCGAGCACATGCACAACCATGTGGAGGCGACGCTGGCCGGGGGAGCGAGCATCACGAATGGTCGGCTCTACGAAATCAGTTTTCGGGCCAGATGGATCGCTGGTTCAAACCAGGTGCACACCAGGCTTTACTTCAATCGCTGCCCGAAGACCACCCTGGTCGAACGCCCGGAAAATCCTGGGACTCCAGGATCACGAAACAGCCGGTTTGTTTCAAATGCAGGGCCGACCTTCAGTGGCCTTCGACATCTGCCGGTAGTTCCCGCTCCGGGGGAACCTGTGCAGGTGTCAGCCGTGATCCAGGACCCGGATGGCGTTGGAGAGGTCAAGCTGCGCTATTCCGTAGAGGGGGGCGCCTGGCGTGAGCTGGATATGGACACTGTATCCGGCGGGTTGTACCAGGGCACGGTCCCGGGACAGAGCGGGTCGAGGACTGTCCAGTTCTACATCCATGCGGAAGACGGATTACAGGCGGGCTCTTTCTGCCCGTCAGGCGGTGCTGATTCAAGGGCGCTCTATCGCACCCGCGATGGCCAAGCGAGGTTGGGGGAGTTGCACAACATCAGGATTGTCATGACACGGGACGATATCTCCAGGCTGTACCAGACGACCAACGTCATGTCGAACGGTCTGACCGGCGCCACTGTCGTCTACAACGAAGACGAGGTCTTTTACGATGCCGGTGTGCGGCTGAGAGGCAGCGAACGGGGCAGGCCGACCTCCAACAGGGTCAGCTTCAATATACGTTTTCCCGCGGACCACCTTTTCCGCGGAGTCCATCGCAGTGTTGGCATTGATCGCTCCGGCGGCTGGTCCGGGCTGGTGCCGACCCAGTCCCAGGATGAGATTCTGGTCAAGCACTTCGCCCAGTACGCGGGCGGGATCCCCAGCATGTACGATGATCTTTGCAGGGTCATCGCTCCGAACCCGCAGCACACCAGCAACGCCCTGCTGATGATGGCCAAGTTCGGCAATGTGTATCTCGACTCAACTTTCGAAAACGGAAGCGATGGAACCAATTTCAAGCTGGAGCTTATCTACCATCCCACCACGGCCAATGCCCAGGGCTATAAAAACCCTCAGCCGGATGGGGTTATCGGCAGCGATTTCCGTAACCTGGGAGATGGCAAGGAACCTTACCGCTGGAATTTTCTGATCAAGAGCAACCGTGACCGGGATGACTACACCAAGCTGATCGCGCTCTGTAAGGCCTTCAGCTCTTCGTCTGCTCAGCTCGAGGAGGCCACCAACTCCATCATGGATGTGAATCAGTGGATGAGGACCATGGCGGTCTACTCACTTGGCGGCGTCAACGATGCATATACCTACGGTAACAATCACAACTTAATGGTTCACGCACGCCCAGGCGATGGAAAGGTGATCGCTCTGCCCTGGGATACCGATTTCTCGTTTACCCGCTCGGCAACCTCAGGTCTCTGGGGCGATCAGGGCCTGAGGAGGATTATCGAGCTTCCGGCCAAC
Organism: Planctomycetota bacterium; assembly: GCA_003509045.1. Classification (GTDB taxonomy): domain Bacteria; phylum Planctomycetota; class UBA8108; order UBA8108; family UBA8108; genus UBA8108. The sequence continues at coordinate 10,094 of DODI01000342.1, forward strand.
ACCAGGCGGTATTACGGCCATCTCAATGACATCATCGATAAATCTTACAATCGTGAATACATGCGCCACTGGACGGAACACTACGGAAGCATGACGGGAAGGAATTTCTCGGGGATACTGAATTACATCCAACAGAGAGGGAACTATGTTCGAAGCCGCCTTCCCTCACCCGTCGACTTCAGGATTACCACCAATGGCGGGCGAGACCTGAGCGTCAACGCCCTCTCCGTGAACCTGGAAGGAGATGGCGGAATCAACGTGCAGGACATCGTGGCGGATGGCCAGGAGGCTCCGGTTTCCGCGAGATGGACCAGCCTCTCCCGCTGGGAGTTGACACTGCCAGTTGTCCCCGGGGAAAACGAGATCACCCTGCTTGGCCTGGCGACGGACAACGAGGTCTCGGCGACGGACTCGATAACCATTACCTCAACCGCATCCTACCCGGTTCCGGAGCTGTTGTCGGCCAGCCCATCTGAGGCTTTGCCTGGGGAGCTGGTGCTTGTTGCAGGCAGGAATTTTTATCCCGGGCTGGAGATCTTCTTCGGGGGAGCCCCCTCGCCCGAGGTTCTCATAGAGCAAGGGGGCTCTGTCGGCAGGGCCAGGGTGGAGGTTGCCGCGGGTCTCGAAGGGGAGGTCTCTCTTACGGCTCGCAACACAGGGACGGCTATTTCCTCCGGTCTCCCTTTTACCGTCATTGGGGATGGGGTCCGTTTCCTTCGCGGTGATTTCAATATGGATGGCCAGGTGGACATCAGCGACGCCGTCGCGTTGCTGCAGCATCTCTATCTCGGCAATCCCGGGACCTGCCTCGATGCGGGCGACGTGAACAATAACGAGGTTCTCGACATCACCGATGCGGTCAGGATCCTGGCTTTCCTCTTTCAGCAGGGGCAGGCTCCCGAGGAACCCTTTCCGAAGGCCGGGGTGGACTCCGATGGGGGCGAAGGCCTGGGGTGCGAATCCGGGGCCGGGTAGTTTCTGGGTGGAACAAGGCAGGCGGAGCTTGCGGTTCTGAACGGTCCCCTGTTACCGTGGCTGGCTGGAAACCGTAACGAACCCATGCCGAGGAAAGAAACATGAACCGCCCGATGCTCATGGCCGTCCTGGCCTGCTCTGTCCTTGTCTTCGGTGGAGTTGCCGTTGCCGATGTGCGCCTGCCGAGTGTTATCGACAGCCACATGGTCTTGCAGCGGGACATGCCCCTGAAGATCTGGGGGTTCGCTGCCAGGGGGGAGCCTGTGATGGTGGAGCTCGCCGGGGCTAAGGCGACAGCTACCGCGAATGGCAAAGGGGAGTGGGCTGTGACCCTTCCGGCGATGAAGGCCGGCGGCCCGCACACGATGACAATCGCCGGAAACAACAAGATCTCCCTGACGGATATCCTCGTTGGCGAGGTCTGGATCGGCTCCGGACAGTCCAATATGCAATGGAGCGTAAGCGCATCGAACAATGCCGGGGCCGAGATCGGGGCGGCTAAATATCCGAATATCCGGCTCTTCCTGGTGCCCAATGTTCTCAGCGGGATTCCCAACAAGGACGTCAAGGCCGACTGGACGGCTTGCACCCCGGCGGCCGTCCCACCGTTCTCGGCGGTTCTGTATTTCTTCGGGAGGCATCTTCACAAGGAGCTCGACATTCCGATTGGCCTGATCGCCTCTTCCTGGGGCGGGTCCCTGATCGAGCCCTGGACCCCTCCTCCCGGATTTGCCGGGGTCAAGAAGGTCAAGGGCATCTCGGACACTGTCCGCACCACCCAGGTGGCCTACCTGGAGGCTCTCGGTAAAAGCCTCGCTTCGCCCACGCCAGAGGCAAAGGCCTGGCTGGCTGAGGCTCTCGCCGCGGCGAAGAAGGACGAGCTGGTGCCTCCCGCGCCCGCCCTGGCGCTCCCGGGTCACGCCCTTGCCGGGTGGGCGTCTCCCACCAGCATGTACAACGCGATGATCAACCCACTGGTCCCGTTCGCCTTCAAGGGCGCCATCTGGTACCAGGGCGAGTCCAACCTCAACGATGGGATGCTCTACGCTCATAAAAAGAGAGCCCTTGTCGAGGGCTGGCGGAAGGTCTGGGGCCATGACCTGTCCTTCTACTGGACCCATCTGGCGCCATACAATTACGGCGGCGACCCGGGGCGCCTGCCAAGGATCTGGGAGGCCCAGCAGGCGGCGACCTCGATACCCGGAACCGGGACCACGGTCATAACAGACATTGGAAATCTGCGGGACATCCATCCGCGCAACAAGCAGGAGGTCGGCCGGCGCCTGGCGCTGGTCGCCCTGGCGAAGGACTACGGCCGGGATATCGTTTACGGCGGCCCGGTCTACAAGGGCATGAAGATCGAGGGCAGCAAGGTCAGGGTGTCCTTCAGCCATACGGGGTCCGGGCTGGAGTCCCGTGACGACAAGCCTCTCGGCCGCTTCGAGATCGCTGGAGACGCGGGGTTCGTCCCCGCAACGGCGGTCATCGATGGCAACACGGTCGTTGTGGCCAGTGACAAGGTGGCAAGCCCTTCGGCTGTTCGTTTCGGCTGGCACCAGCTGGCCGAGCCGAATCTCCAGAACAAGGAGGGGCTGCAGGCCTGCCCGTTCCGGACCAACAGCACGGCGCCGAGCGTCTCGGGCAAGAAGATGTTCGTCTCCTCCTCGCCGGTTGAACTGGACTGTATCGAGGAAGGCGGCGTGATTCGCTATACAGTCGATGGGTCAACACCGACCGAAAAATCGACGGCGTACAAGGAGAGCTTCGAGATCAAGGATACGACCACCGTCAAGGCCAGGTTCTTCCGCGCCGATGGGGCTGCCAGCATCGTTACCTCGGCGACCTTTACGAGGGTCGAGCCCCGGATCGTAGATGGCAAGAAGCTCATCCCGGGGCTTGCCTATGAGTATTACGAAGGCACCTGGGGCGCCCTGCCTGATTTCGATACGCTGACGCCGGCGGCAACGGGGATCTGCGAGGAGTTCTCACTGGCGGTCAGGAAGCGCAACGATGGTTTCGCCCTACGATTCACAGGTTATGTAGAGATCAAGAGCAGGGGGCGCTACACATTCCAGACCGAAAGCGATGACGGTAGCCGGCTCTATGTCGATGGGAAGGAGATCCTCAACAACGACGGCGTCCATCCTTCAACCAAGAAGGCGGGAGCTGTAGTGCTGGAACCCGGCATGCGCAAGGTTGTGGTGACCTATTTTGAAGGCTCCGGCGAGGAATACCTCAAGGTGCTCTACGGGTCAGGCGGCAAGGGGAAGCAGATCCCTACCTGGTGCGAGGACTGAGAGCGGGGGATAGAAGGCAGGGCGCGAGCTTACTGGCCCTGCTCGCCGGTTTCCGGAGGCTCAGGTGGTTCCGGTTCTTCAGGCGCGATGATATCGAGCACCTTTTCCAGGGTCCCTGCTGGTGGGAAGGCAAAGGTTAGAGCCGCGACCGACGCGGCGGGGCTGAGCAGGTTCAGCAGGAAAAGGGGATATTTCTGGGTAATGCCGTGGTCAGTTCCAAGGTAGGAAGCATAGAGGCCCATCATGGAGGGAAAGACGCCGCCAAGAAAGATGAACGGCCAGGAGCCATGAAGCGTGAGGATGAAGTTGGTGAACCCGGCGTCCTGAAGCGGTTTTTTGACCATGTGCTTGCAGGCCAAGAGGGTTACCCCCCAGCATAAAAAGGTACTGCCGGCATTGAAATAGCTCCAGAACGTCAGCTCCCGGAAAGTCAGTGTCTGCAGATTGGAAAAAGTCCGGCTCGGGGGTACAAAGAAAAACGCGTAAAGAATATAGGAGATGGCTCCGCAAAATCCGGCCATGAGCATGCAGCCGGGGGTGACGTTAGTTAAGTGCTCCCAGTCGAACTTTTTCTTTTTCGGCATGATTGAGATGGTCTCTTATTTGATGATGGCGTCGTAGATGACGCCCTTGAGCGCGAACTCAAGCAGGAAGTCGTAGGGCCAGGTCTGCTCCATGGTGACCACGACGAGCTTGTCCTTCGGCGAGGTCCAGTAGTGGGTGCTGGCGGCGCCGCCCCAGCCATACTCCCCGATGCGTCCGCCAGGGTCCCAGTCTGAGTTTGCGGTCCGAACCGAAAACCCGAGTCCGAACCCGACGCCGGGGCGTTTGCTGCTGCCGAAGGTGACCGGCATCGCCTTCTCAGGCACCTGGTTGCGGATCATCATGGCGACGGTTTTCTTTTTCAGCAGCCGCGCTTTGTTCAGCTTGCCGCCATTCGCGATCATCTGAAGGAAGCGGGCGTAGTCGCGGGTGGTGGAGGTCAGCCCGCCTCCGCCTGAAAGGAAAACGGGGCTCTGGAGGTAGGGGCTCTTGCGCGGGTCGTCACGAAGAGTTAGGCGGCCTTTGCCATCGGTGGTGTAGTTGGCGGCGAATCGGTTGATCTTGGAGCTTGGAACAAGGAACCCGGTGTCCTTCATGCCAAGTGGCTTGAAGATCCGCTCTTTGAAGAACCTGTCGAGAGGCAGGCCGCTCTTGACCTCCACCAGGCGGCCGAGGACATCGATCGCGATGCCGTAGACCCAGTCCTCTCCCGGGTGGAAGAGCAGCGGGACGGGGCCCAGTTTTTTGCTGGCTGTGACAAGAGGGTCTGCCGGGAAGCCATTTTTGAATCCGCAGGCTTTTTCAGTTCCCTTGTGGACGGGAGTGTTGCCCATGTGCCCGTACACCATTCCGGCGGTGTGCCGCATGAGATCTCTGACGGTGACCCCACGCCTTGCGGGGACGGCGCCATTTTCCGTCCAGACCTTCTGGCCTTTGAACTCCTGAAGATGTTTTGAGAGGGGGTCATCCAGGCCGAACTTCTTTTCTTCCCAGAGCATCATGGCTGCTGCCGTGGTGATGGCTTTCGTCATCGAGTAGATGCGGAAGATGGCGTCCTTTCGCATGGGCTTCTCCCTCTCCCGGTCCAACTCGCCGAATGCTTTGAAGTAGGCCACGCGTCCATGGCGCAGGATGATGACCGTTGCGCCGGCCAGTCGGTTCGAGGCGACCAGGCCTTCGACAATCTTATCGACCTTTTCGAGCTTCCTGGAGGAGAGCCCGACCTCTTCAGGCTGAACGCTTGGGAGCTCCTGGGCCGAGAGCGGCAGGCAGGTCAGCAGCAGGGTAGAGACAAGAAGGCCGTTGATGTGTTGTGTCATTGGTTCTGCCGATGCGCTCTTTGCGGGAGCTGGAAAGGTTGAAGGATGGCGCCCTGCCCTTACCGGTACAGACTCCGCTCTTCATCCAAAAAGAGCCTGGAGAGCTTCTCCTGTGTAGGGAAAGTTACCCCCATAAAGGTGATGGCGGCGATTGGAGAAAGAAGGTTTAGCCAGTAGATGGGGTGATCATGTATTTCAGAACCGGTGACGCCCAAGAAGCAGGCCACGGTTCCCAAAAGGCCTGGACCTTCAAGCATTGCCAAGCGAAGGATGAAAGCCGCCCTGATCTCACCTAAAAAATCTATGGGAGAGGCGTGGGGCGAGTCTGAGCAGGCTTTTGCGATGGGGGCCAATCGTGACCTGAATATGAAGAATCCAGCGGCGGAGCTCAAAATAAATATTACCGCATTGGTGATGCTGAGAAGCTGGAGGTGATCGAGGGAAGCTTCCCCGCCCTGGGGTACTTTCGGTTCTGCCGCAGTAAAATAAAGAAAAATTGTGACGCCGACAAACATCAACAGGCCGGCGATAAAGGCGGCGGTCAGGATCTGCATGCCGCGGATGTCTTCCTCGGGAAACGGCTCCCTGTCGGAGAACTCGGGTGCAGGCTCATTCATGCGAGTGTTCTTTCCGGGTTTCTTTCAAGTGAAGAGCCCTAATCTGTCAAAGCTGCCGCCAAGCAGTTTTTTCGAGTCGATCCGGAAGAGCTCCTCGGCCAGCGTGGCGTAGACCCGGCGAAAATCGATGGTGAACCGGAGATCGCCTCGATCCAGGTTCGAGAGGTCTGGGCTGGGGCCATGCAGGCCGCCCTTGATCTTCCCTGAGAGCAGGAACAGCGGGGCGGCGCAGCCATGATCGGTCCCGAGGCTGGCGTTTTCCTTTACCCGGCGTCCGAATTCGGAGAACACCATGACCGTGACGCGTTCGGCCGCGCCGGTTTTTTCCACGTGTCGATAGAAAGCCGTCAGGGCACCGGAGAGATCTCCGAGCAGGCTCGTGTGGGCGTCGCCCTGGCGGGCGTGGGTGTCGTAGCCGCCCTGGCTGAGATAGAGGATCCGGGCGGGATAGCCTCCGGCGACCATCTGGCCGGCGAGCTTCAGTCGACGGCCGAGCTCCGAGTCGGGGTATTCGACCGGGGGCGGGTTCCGGCTGACACTCAGAATTTTATCGAGGCTGTCGAGGGTTTCGTTGGCCAGGCCCCTGACGTAGCCGGGCCGGCCAGCTCGCGGCTGCTCGTTGACCGCGCGCATGATTTTTTTCAGCTTCGCGCCCCTGCTGCCCGAGAGCAGCTCGATGAAATCCAGGTTCTGAATGCTTGCCACATGGCGCTCGCCATTGAACGCAAGTGGAAGGGCTTCATCTCCAATGTGAATTCCGCTCAGGGCCGAGGGCTTCTTCTCCAGGGCTTTACCGAGCCAGCCTTTCTCCTTCTCCCGGGTGGAGGGGTTGGCGGTGTGCCAGATGTCCATGCTGCGAAAATGGCTGCGGTCGGGGCCGGGGTAGCCGACTCCCTGGATGACAGCGAGATGGCCTTCCTTGTAGAGCGCCTGTAGTCCCTCCATCGAGGGATGCAGGCCCAACTCGCTGGAGCCCTCGAGCCGGAGCGCCCGGGCCTTCGGGATCGCCAGGGCCGGGCGGCTGCGGTGATAGCGGTCGTCTTCAAAAGGAACGACGGTGTTGAGACCATCATTGCCGCCGGTGAGCTGGAGCACGACCAGGCGGTGTTCCCCTTCGGCCTCCTGGAACTTTTCGGACGCATTGAGCAGAACCCCGGGAGCGAGGGCCAGCCCGGCGCCGGACAGCTTGAGGAAGTCTCTTCGTTTGTATCTCATTTTAATGCTGCCCGGTTCATGGTCCTGTCGGTACGTCGGTGATTATAACCAGCAGGCCTCGCGTCCGGCATCAAATGTACTGGTGCTCCGGAAGCTCAACGAGTGCCGTGACCATCAGCTTGAGATCATTGTCGGTTTCACCGAAGAGCGTTTTCCGGATCTTCCCGTCAAGCCCTTCGGGAAAGAACAGGGCAAGGAGCCCCTCGGCCCCTTCCTTTTCCACCTTATCCCAGGGGATCCTGGGGTCGTTTTCAGCCGAGCCGGCCAGCGAGTTGGCGAACCTGTAGCGCGAAAGGAGAGTGTTGGAATTCAGCCAGGCCCTGCCCTTCTGCCAGCCTTTGACGCTTGGCGGACGAAGGATGTTCATTCCCATACGGGACATCTCCTTCGGCAGCCGCTCGGCTATGGCGGTTGCGTCAAGGGTTCGCAGTGTTCCAATGGCGAAATCAGCCGGGGAGGACAGGATAGACCTCCTTGCGTGGACTGAGTAGAACTCCCTGGAGCTGACGAGCTTTTCGACAAGGGGGCCGATGTTGTGGGAGCTCGCGAGATAGAGCTCGCCAAGGGCCTTGCGCAGCTCCTCGGAAACAGGCGTCCCCAGGTAGTAGTCGAAGAGCTTCTCTGCGATGAATTCAGCGCAGGCGCGTTTCCCGAGACAGGCGTGGAGGACGTCATTGCCATCGAGATTTCCCGTCATGCCGAAGATGGTCTTGGGGCCGGTGTCGTGCGCGCGCTTGTTGAACCAGAACCTCCGGTTCTTGACGTGCCAGCCGGTGAAGGCTCGGGCGGCCTCCTTGATGTCTTCCTCGGTGTAATGGCCCACGCCCAGGCTGAACAATTCCATCAGCTCCCGTGCAAAGTTCTCGTTGGGTTCGCCCCTGCGGTTGGAGTTTCCGTCCAGCCAGATAAGCATAGCCGGGTCCTTCGCCATCGCCTTGAGCAGGGCATGAAAAGATCCCGGTCCCCGGCGAAGAAAGAGCTGCACCTGGTCCATCATCAATCGGGCATCCCGGACCTTTGTGTCGCTTGTGGCGAAGTGGTCATGCCAGAACAGCGCGAGCTTGTCCCTGGCGGGACTGTTGCCCCGGAGCATCCTGTGGGCCCACCAGGTCTGGATCGCTTCGGTGCTGCCGATTCTGCGCTGGCTGTCGGCTACCGCCTTCATCTCGGGGGTCTCGCCGCGATCCGCAAGAAGGGCGGCCGGGGCTGCGCGCGGGCCGAGCTCGAGGATTTCTCGCACCAGCTTGCGGGGGGAGCCAAAGGTGAGGCGCCTGGTGAGATGGGCGGCGGCAGAATAATCCCAGGGGCCATCCTTTCCGGGGCGGAACGGTCCGAGCCTCTCTCGGGCTGTGAGGTCGGCGCCCACGGTCAGTCTGAAGGCTCGACGATGGTGTTTCCGCTGATGAGCCCAAGCCGAAGCTTCAGGCGGATAGCCTCTTTTTCCCGGAAGCTCTCGAACTGGAGGTCTCGGATAAAGGAGAGCAGCTCCCTGAGGTCAGTGAGCTCCTTCTTCGCCTCCTCAAGGCTGACTCCTTTGTTGACAACCTGTTGAGCGGCAAGGAAGTCGAGATTGGTTCCCAGGATGGAGCCCAGGGCCCTGCCATCGATATAGATTCGGTCCTTTGCATAAGATGGGACCTCTGTCTTTCCACCGCCCCCAGCTTTTTCCGATTCCTCAACCAGGAGCTTAACCAGGTCGAAGGTTGACCCGAGGATGACCCTATTGCCGGTGACGGCAAGGCTGGGAGTGAAGTTGTATTCGATTCCCGGGTTTTTGGGGTTTTCAGGGAGGCCGAGGTCTACCCTGTAGCAGTCCACCTTGCCGACCTTCTCCGGCCGAACGAGCATGCTTGGGGCGTTGGAGTCCTGCTGCATCCGGGTGATGTTGAGAATGCTGACCAGGCTGTTGAAGGCGACGATAAACGGGCGGCCGAATTTCCTGGCATCGCTCAACTCGATGATCAGGGCGCCGCCTGGAATCGAAGGGCTGGGGGAGGGCCGTTTTTCATTTTTCGGGGGATTCCTGAAGACCAGGGAGATGGTCTTGCCGAGCTGGGGAAGAACCTCGTCCTGGAAGTTCAGGCCTCCAAAAAACATGGACAGCGCGGCTGAGAATTGCGCCAGGCTGCCGGCAGCCTGGGGCTCGAGAAAAGCTCCGCTGTTTTCCCACCAGCCGTAGATGTCCCTTGAGAGCCGGATGGAGCTAAGCAGGCCGCGCTTCTGGATGCCCGAATGAAAATCGCTCCGGGGCGTTTTCGGGAAGAAGGGCGCGTACTTCTCGTCAAATCCCCGGTCGTCGGCGTGGAGCGCGATGCCCAGGTCGATTCCTGACCAGCTGCTGTCAAGGGTGGCGCTCAATAATTTGCAGTTGCGCAGGGCTCCGGAAAGTCCGCTGAGCAGGATGCTCTGGACCGGGTTGTCGAGCTTGCGGCCGAATTCTCCGGCAAGCAAGGGAATGAAGGTGGGCCGGATGGAGACCCTGAGGAGGAAGTCGTCCTTGTCGGAGAGCTTCGAGAAGAATGGAGAATTCCCGGCGGACTTTTCCGTTCTTCCGTAGGCGAGGTCGATCGTTTCTTCGAGAAGCTTTTTAGAGTTGGTCGCGGCGAGAATTTCCCCGAGCTCTGAAAACCAGAGATCGCCTATTTGCTCGAAGGCGTGTCCCTCGTGGTCCAGTTCGCGGGTTTCAAATGGGAATCCGGTGGTGGCCTCGAATGCCAGGGCGAAGGCCTTTCGGCTTTTTGCAAGGGCCTCGGGATTTCCGGTTCGAGCCAGCAGTAAGGTCTCCTGGCCGCCGGCAAAGGAGAGTCTCGATCCGAGAAGAAATTCTTTTCCAAGAAGGTCGTCAAAGAGGTCAAGCGGATCTCGGCCGGTAGCCTTCTCGATTTTTCCGAGGTTCTCGATCAGCCCGGAGTAATCTTCGCCTTGCAGATAGGCCTTGCCGAGGCTCGAGTCGAGCAGGCGTTTCAGCTGAGGGGAGTCGAGAAGGTTTCTCAGGC
>DODI01000632.1:0-1429 GCA_003509045.1 Planctomycetota bacterium
GCCGGGATCGCTGTCCTGGTTGATTTCGAAGTGGGGTTCGTTCGGCCCGCGCGCGCCATCGCTGCCGAGGTCGATCGCTATTCCCAGAAACGATCGCCCCTCCGGTTCGGCGCCGAGCGATTCCCCTCCCTTGAGAGGGGGCTCGCCCCCCGAGCCGGCGAAGATCAGCTGGACCCCGCCGCCAAGGGCTCCCCGGGCCGGCATGGTCCCCGGAACCGAGAGGGAATATTCGAAGTGGACAAGGATCCGCTCGCTGGCCGCCGCCACCGGGCCTCCGGCCCAGGCCGCGCCGAGAGAGTTCGGGTTGTCGTCGGTCAGGGACACGATGGGGGATTCGCCGGGCGTGAGGCTCGCGGCGCCCGCGAGGCGGAGCGAGGCCGCGTTGTCTCCGGCCAGCTCAAAATGAATGGTCTCCTCGGAGCGCAGCCCGCCGCTGAGCAGCGGGAGCAGGACGCCGAGGAGCAGCCCGGCTCTCGTTGTCATGTTTTCTTTCAGACCCTGGATCCAGTTACAAGCGAAGAAGCCAGGTGGGCGACTTCCTTACCAATTGTACCGGCTGGATGCCCCCCCACCCATCCTCTGCTTGAAATGAATCAGAACATGGAGTCCACTGGGGTTTTCCCCTTCGAATATTCCAAGAGAACGCACAGGAGTAAGCTATGCGGGACCTTTCACGCCGTGAGATCCTCAAAACAGCCGCCCTCGCCGCCGGCGCTGCCGCCTCCGGGGCCGCCGCCCCTTCGACCAGCGTTGCCGCTGAGCCCGAGTTGCGCACGGGCGCCTGGCCGATCAGCCTCAATACCAGCACCCTGCGCGGGCACAAGCTGCCGATTCGCAAGACCATCGAGATCGCCGAGAAGGCCGGCTACACGGGTATCGAGCCTTGGCCCAACGAGATTGACGACTTTATTAAGTCAGGCGGCAAGCTCGCTGATCTGAAGAAGGAGCTCTCCGACAAGGGTCTCACGGTCACCGGAGCCATCGCCTTCTTCCGCTGGATGGTGGATGACAAGGCTCAGCGTGCCAAGGCGCTCGAGGATGCCAAGGTCTTCATGGACAAGCTGGCCCGGATCGGCGGTACCCACATGGCCGCGCCCCCGACCGGCAAGGTCGGGGACGTCAAGCTGCTCGACGCGGCCGATCGTTACCGCGACCTGCTGGTGGCTTCGGAAAATTTCCCGGTGATCCCTGCTGTCGAGGTCTGGGGCTTTCAGAACAACCTCTACCGGCTCGGGCAATCGGTACTCGTCGCGCTGGAGGCCCAGCATCCGCGTGCCTGCGTCCTGCCGGATGTCTACCACCTCTACAAGGGCGGCTCGGGGTTGAGCGGGGTCAAGCATCTGAACGGCAGCCTGATCGGCGGCTTCCACCTGAACGATTACCCGGATATTCCACGCGAGACCATCAAGGACTCTGACCGTGTCCATCC
>DODI01000632.1:1817-6371 GCA_003509045.1 Planctomycetota bacterium
GGCTACCGCGGCGCTCTCTCGATCGAGCTCTTCAACCCCGAGTACTGGAAGCAGGATCCGCTGAAGGTGGCGAAGACATCGCTCGACCGGACCAAGGCCATCATGAAGAAGGCGCTTGGCTGAGAGGCGAACCCAGGGCTGCGGACGTTCAGAAGCTCAGGTTTCGCTGCCTTCGGGGGCGGGAGGCAAGTCCATTTTTCCGGCCTCGTCCTCTTGTCCCTGGCCTGGGGGAGATTCCTCTTCAGTGGGGGCCTCGGCTCCAGCCATCTCGCTTCCGTCCTCGTCGCCAGGGTCTTCACCGCCAGGTTCGCCGTCATCGTCTTCGCCTTCGTGCATCCAGCCTTTCAGGATGGGCGAGAGTAGCAGGCAGAACGCTCCGGAGCCCATGGCGATGATGGCGAGAAGTCCGAAGACATCGCCGTAGGTGTTAACGGTTTCGGCCGGGATGGGGATCGCGCCACCACCCGCGCCCCCCTCTCCGATGCCGGTAAACTGCGCGATGATAGCCGAGAGGAAGGCGGAGAATGCGGTCGCCAGGAACCACATGCCCATCACCGTGCTTACAAGCCTGGCCGGTGAGAGCTTGGTGACCATTGACAGACCGACCGGAGAGAGGCAGAGCTCTCCCGTGGTTTGCAGCAGGTACGCGAGATAGAGCCACGAAACCGCCACCATTCCCCGGTCATCCGCTTCCGCTGCCCCCATCCAGAAGCAGCCGAATCCAAGTCCTAGCTGGACCAGCCCGAGCGAGAATTTGACAGGCGTACTGGGTTCGAAGCCCCGGGCCCCGAGAAAACCCCACAGGGCGGTAAAGACCAGGCCGAGAATCAGGATGTAGGCCGGGTTGAGGGATTGGTAGATGCTGGCCTTGGTTTCGTCTTTCTCCTCGGCAATACCCATTCCGACATGGTCAGCGGTTACCACGATGGAAGCCCGGTCAGCTCCCTTGGTCGCTTCTGCGTTTGCTTTTTTTCTCAGATCCTCGAGACGGTCGAGGGTCATCATCGAGCCGCCGATGGAATAGCCCAGCTGTTCCTGGGTCATTTGCAGTTCGATGGTTTTCCCGACGTCTTCCGGTTCAACAACCCGTTCCTGGTTTACACGGTCGACATTGCGGTCGGTGAACAGGTTGACCGAGCTCCCGGCTTGTTCGAAGATCGCCCAGAACAGCAACGAGAAGAAGGTCATGACCAGGACTACGTAGAGCCGCTCGCGGGCTATTTTCCCCAGGTGGCCCATCTCGCGGAAGATGAAGATCAGCGCTCCGATTCCCGCAATCATCAGGATCAGGCCTGCAGGTGTGCTCATTTCTCCCAGGAAGACCCCCGCCATGCTGTTTTCACCGAGGCTTGCGATATAGTCCTCGGAGATGATCTTTTTGGGCAACCAGGGTATTGGCTTAAAACCACAGACTAGCAGGGCGAAGACCGGCACAAGCAACAAGGTACCCAGGTAGATGGCGAGCTCGGTGGAGATGCCGAGTCCGAAGACCGGCTTGCGGAGCTTCTCGGGCTCGGGAGGGAGGCCTGCATCTTCAGGCAGTCCGCCTTTTTGCAGCGCGACGATGGCGATAAGGCCCGCCGCGAGCAGCGCGATGCCGACGAAATAGTTGATCACGGTTGAGGCCAGGTCGTCGGCGTGGAATATAAACAAGGCGATGGCCGCGACAAGCGCTCCTGACATGATCAGGATCTGGGTCAGGATTCTCGGCAGCACGAAAACGGCCAGGCCGATGATCATGCCGAAGGTGGCGAGGCCGAAGCCGTTGTGCCAGCCGTAGGTCTCCCCGACATAGCCGCACAGCAGCGGGGCCATCGCGGCGCCAAGGTTGATCCCTATGTAGAAGAGGGTAAAGCCGCCGTCACGTTTTGGACTCCCTTTGGGGTAGAGCGAACCGACGATGGTGGAGATGTTGGGTTTGAAGAAGCCGTTGCCAACGATCAGCAGGGCGAGCGCGAAAAAGAAAACATTCTCGTCTTCAAAACGCATGAACAGGTGGCCTGCGGCCATGAGCGCGCCACCGAGTACAACGGCCTTGCGCTGGCCCAGAAGGCGATCGGCGATCATGCCGCCGAACAGGGGCGTCATGTACACCAGTGCGGTGTAGGCTCCGTAGATACTATAGGCTTCTTTGTCGCCATAGCCGAGGAAACCCTTGATCATGTAGAAGGTCAAAAGCGCCCGCATACCGTAGTAGGAAAAGCGCTCCCACATCTCAGCGAAGAAGAGCGTGTAGAGGCCGGTCGGATGCCCGAAGAGGGTGTTCTGTTCCTGGGGGGAAGCTGGAGTGTTCATGTCTGCCCGATTCTTCCGGCTACCGGTTGCCGGGTGTTTCTAATTGTTGGGGCGCGAGCCCCGTGAGGTTACCTTGAAGACCGGAGCATTATAGTCAGACCATGGGGTGAATATCTCTATCCAGTATTCAAAACCGGCTGGCCGGCGCTCTCTCCGCCTTCCGGATGGGTTATCATGGCGGATCGTTCGAGTGGTCCGTCAGCTGGAGTTTTCTATGCATCTCAGCGGGCTCTGCTCGAACTGATGACATTGAAAGAGCTTGCCCGCCCGGCAGCCTGTCTGGAGACATCACGCTGTTGTTTTACAGGAGCTGAAAATGGCCTGGATTGAGTCGATTTCTCCCGAGGTTGCCGAGGGAGCGCTGAAAAAGGAATACGATGAGGCGATTACCCGCTCGGGAGAGGTGGCCAACGTCGTCAGCCTCTCGAGCCTGAACCCCGGCGCCCTGTCGGCCTGGGTCGGGGTCTACAAGGCGGTCATGTACGGCCCCTCGCCACTGGAGCGCTATGAGCGCGAGCTCGTGGCGACGGTCGTCTCGCAGGAAAACGAATGCCGCTACTGACTGCTCAGTCATGCCGAGAGCCTCCGGTCGGAGGTTCCTGACAGGAGCGAATGGGTCGATGATGTCCGCCGCGACTGGCGCGCCGCCGAGCTGAGTGTCCGCGAGAGGGCGCTCTGTGAATACGCCTCCGTGCTGACTCGAGCTCCCGCCGCTGTCGGTGAGGCGGAGCTTGCCCCGCTTCGCGAGGCGGGACTCGATGACCGGGCGATCCTCGATCTCGCGCACGTGATCGGCTTCTTCGCCTACGCTAACCGGCTGGTCGAGGGGCTCGGCTGTGAGCTCGAGGCGGGGATGGAGGAAGGCGCCGGCGCATGAATCGTCCAGCGCCCCTTGGTTCTCCGCGCCGCAGCCGTTAAGCTGGTCGGTTCAAAATCGCCATGACGACAGCAGTACTCTTGTCGGGAGGCGTCGACAGCTCGGTTGCCCTGCGGCTTCTGCAGGAGGAGGGGCACGACGACCTCACGGCCTTCTATCTCAAGATCTGGCTCGAGGATGAGCTCCACTACCTGGGGGATTGTCCCTGGGAGGAGGACCTCGCCTACGCGCGCGCGGTCTGCGACGCGGCGGGCGTGCCGCTCGAGGTGGTTTCGCTCCAGCGCCAGTACTGGGACCGGGTGGTCTCCTATACCATCGCCGAGTTGAAGGAGGGACGCACCCCGAGCCCTGATATCTTCTGCAACCAGCGGGTCAAGTTCGGCGCCTTTCTCGAGGAGGCGGGGGCGGGCTTCGACAGGGTCGCCACAGGGCACTACGCGCGAACCGAGGAGGCTGACGGCCTCCACTGGCTGAAGAAGGGAGTGGACCCGGTCAAGGACCAGACCTATTTCCTCTGCTGCCTCGACCAGGCGCAGCTTGCGCGTTGCATTTTTCCCCTCGGCGCTCTGCCCAAGAACGAGGTGCGCGCGCTGGCCGAGCGCTACGGCCTGCCCAACAGCGCCCGTCCCGACAGCCAGGGGATCTGTTTTCTCGGCAAGATCAGCTACAACGATTTCGTTCGCCACCATCTCGGCGAAAAGCCGGGGGATATCATCCGGCGCGAGACTGGCGAGAAGCTTGGCGAGCACAGGGGCTTCTGGTTCCACACCGTCGGCCAGCGTCGCGGGCTCGGGCTCGCCCAGGGCCCGTGGTTCGTCTCCGGCAAGGATATCGAGGAGAACATCGTCTATGTCTCTCATGCCGATGAGCTGCCGGAGGCCAGCCGGAGCGAGTACCGGGTCGGGAAGCCGCATTGGATCAGCGCCCCTCCCGGCGAGGGTTCGCTGCAGGTCAAGCTGAGGCATAGCGAGCATGTCTACGAATGCGAGCTCAGCGACCCGGGGGCGGAAAATGTCGTGGTGCGCCTGGCGAGCACGGATGCTGGCATCGCCGCGGGCCAGTTTACAGTTTTTTACAAAGGCGATGTCTGCCTCGGTGCTGCACCGATACTAGGCTGAATACCCGTCTCAAGCCTTTTTTACCGGCCTGCGGGGCCTTCTGACGCGATAGAGAAAAAAGGGTTATTTTGCACCCGTATGGCCGAGCGACTACAATTCAGGGGTCTGTTTCAGAGTCGAGGCAGGCGTTGAATTGTGCAACGAAACCCCTTAACAGGAGTAACCAATGAAACGAGTACTGACCTTTGCCGCCATGGCGGCCGCCATCGCGATGGCCGGGTCGACGCTCCGTTCAGCTAACCCCAAGGGAACGCCGGCCCCCGA
>DODI01000013.1:0-1211 GCA_003509045.1 Planctomycetota bacterium
GTAGTTGTCGGCCATGTCATCGAGAACGGTGGCATCATCTTCATCTCCGTAGCCGATGCCGCCCGGGCCGCTCTCCCAGCCGGCTTCCTCCGCGTTGAATTCAAGGTCGACCCAGGTCTCAGGCGGCGCGGAGACGGCCCTGAAGAAGCGCCAGGTGTCTCCTTCCTGGACCAGGGGACTCTGCGCGTTGAGGCTGGAGTTCGGTATAAGCAACAATATGCAGACTGGAATGCAATAGAAGACGAGCTTTCTGATGGACATGGAATGCTCCCGTGACCCTCGGGGAGGGTTGAGTTGATCGATTGGAATTAAAATTCGCCCCCTCGCCGCCCTGACAAGATTAGATTCGACCCTCGGCGGCGAGGCACGAAGCCTATTGTACGGATGACAATTCCTGACAATCCAGCAGTGTCTGCAAATCTCCCCGAGGCGGAGCAAAAGGGCGCGAGGGGGGTGTTCCGCTACTTCGTGCAGTGGTAGACGAAGGCGGGCGGCACGTTGCGCCAGACAGTTTTCGATTCTCTTACCTCCGAGAAGTTTTCATCCAGCAGGGCGCGGAAGCGCCGGGCGGCCGGTAGGCGTACGGCATGGAGGTAGGTGAAGGTGGCGAATTTCCCGCCGGGGGGAAGGGCCTCGGTTACCGATGTCATGATTCGTCTCTGCAGGTCCGTATCGAAGGCCGCCCAGGGCAGCCCTGAGATGATGGTGTCCGCTGCCGCCCTGTGGAGCTTTGCGAGGTTCTCGACGATGTTCTCGGCCGAGTCGTTCACGATGCAGAGGTCCGGAAATTTTTCGCTCACCAGCGCCGCGAATTTTTTCCGCAGCTCGATTCCCAGGTAGACGGTTTCGGGGCCGATGCGCTCGGAGATGGCCTGGGTGAAGACTCCCGTCCCCGGGCCGAGCTCAACAACGGTCTTCGCTGCGTCAATGCCGGAGCCGTCGACCATCCTGGCCGCGAGCCTGCGGGAGCTGGGGAGGACCGCCCCCGTGGCAAACGGGTAACGGATGAAGTTGTAGAGAAATAGAAAGGATTCTTTCATCTGCGAGGCATGCTTTCAGGCAGCGTCTTGCGGGAGGTTCCAGAGCGGAGTATAGCCAATCCGTCCCGAGGGGGGAAGGAAAGGTGTCAGTCTCCGCAGGACTGGTAGTCGCAGTCGGAGAGGGGGTCGGCGGTCGGATCGACTCCGCAGTCGTCCCGGCCGGGAGCCGGC
>DODI01000013.1:1516-2619 GCA_003509045.1 Planctomycetota bacterium
ACCCGGCCGGGAGCCGGCGGGGGGGGGGCGCCGAGGAAGAGGAACTGGAGCAGCTGGATCGCGTCGGTGATATTGTTTCGCCCGTCGTCATCGACATCCGCAGCATCGGTGCAGCTCGGCGTGGCGCTGCCGAGGAAGAGCCAGTTGAGGACGGTGATGGCGTCGGTGATATTGAGCCGGCCGCTGTCGTCGGCATCGCCGCGCCGGAAGCTGCCGGTTACGGCGGCAGCCATGACGATGACGTCCACCTCCTCAACCGAGATGCTGTCCTGGAAGCCGCCATCGTCAACCTCAAGCTCGAAGAGATAGGCTCCAGCGGTATCAAAGACGACTTGCGTGACAGCCTCCCGCGGATTCCTGATGGCCGCGTCGACGGGGCCGCCCAGTTGCCGCCAGAGGAAGGAGAGCTCCTGCTCGCAGCCTTCTCCACCGCCATCGGAATTGCTTGCGTCCAGGGTCACGATGGCTGAGCCCCCGTCGAGCTGGATGTCTGGCGGCGCCGGCGAGGTCCGCAGCCCGATCAGCGGCGGAGCGTTGAAGTCCAGCTCGGTTGAGACGACCACCGAGATGGTGGCCTCCGATGAGCTGTCGGCGCCTTGTCCATCATCGACGGTGAGGCCGATTTCGTAGACCCCGCCCTCGGTGAAGATCACGTGGGTGTCCATGAAATCGTGGGTGTTCGCTGGTATTTCCGCGCCTTCCTCGGGGCCCTCCAGGATGGACCATCTATGGGTCAGACCCTGGTAGCCTCCATCTCCGTCATCGGAGTTCCTGCCTCGCAGAAGAACATAGGCCCGGCCGCAGAAGGTATTGAGGGTGACGGGATCCTCCAGCATCAGGAAGATTCCCGCGTCGATCGCGGTGATGACTGCCGTGGGCGGGTTGTTGTCATCCGCCGAAGCTTTTATCTCGATGTCTTCCTCGATCATCTTGCAATGGGTGAAATCGTCGACCCCTTCGCAGAGATCCTCGGCATCCAGGGGAAGGATCTCGTCGACCGTATCCTCGAGGAAGCTGCGGATCGTGCTCAGCACCTGGACGTTTCTATCATCGGGGACCGTGTAGATGCCGCTCTCGCGGGAGAAAAACTCGAGCACGAACGG
>DODI01000013.1:3013-4309 GCA_003509045.1 Planctomycetota bacterium
TTTCCGTAGCATAGCGGTAGTCGATCACCGCCCCGCCGCCAGCGTTGCTGGTGAGCCGCCCGGTGAGCAGGTGCCCATCGGAATGCTCCCGGTCGGTCGGGTTGTAGCCGATCGCCTCCTCGACCGCGGGGGTGACCGCGGTGATGGAGACGTGGAAATCTGCGGTGTCGGCGCGCACGGAGACCACTCGAACCTCAAACTGGACCCCGAAGAAATCTCCTCCGACAAAGGGGAAGCCGAGGGGGATCAGCTCCAGCGCTTCGCCGGTACCTATCAGCTGGCCGGGTGAAAGATTGGAGAGGTCGAGGGAGCCGCCCTCGATCTCGATGCGGGCATTGCCGATCCCGGGCTGTCCGCTGAGCCATTGGATGGCCTGCCTGAAGCCGCTGGTCTCACCTCGTACGGGATGGGTCAGGGCCGAGTCTACACAATTGCACCATTCGAGGTTCTCCTCGTTGAAGCAGGCATCCGGGGTCATGAAGATGTTGGTGTTCCCATCGTTCAACTCGATACAGTCGAAATGCTGAGCGCCTGCGGGCAGGCCGCAGAGCGACAGGACACAAAGAACCAGGGCGGAAAGTCGATTGAACCGCTGGCCGGGCATTGTGCGGGGTGAGGCGGGATGTTTCATGATCAGTCTCGAATAAGTCGACAGCACGAACCGGACCGGGGCTCATGATGCTTCCGGTTTGTCGGCAGGTGGTATTTCCATTCTTCCCAACCCCTTCATTTTCCGGCCTGGAAATCGAAAAACAAAGCTGAAAACTTTTTCTATTCGCCGGCAGGGGAACGAATTGCGGCCTGATTCACCCTGAGGGCAACAGGAGGGACAATTTCGGGTATTTGCATTGCGTGGTTTGGAGGCGGGGTTACTTTGCGTCATAATGGCGTCAAGCCCACTTCGGGTAATGACTCAGCTCCTTTTCGAGGTGAAACAGGAAGACATGGTCGGTAGAAGACGTATCAGCTCGAACCGCCGCGGCCGCTCCTACGGCCGGCCGGGCAGGCGATCCGGAGACAAGACCCTTGTCCTGTGCCTGGTTGGGGCCGTGGTCTTCGTTTTCGTTCTCGTCATCTTCGTCGTGGTCGGCACCAAGAGTCCCGACCCCCGGCCGCAAGAGCGACTTGCCGGCGCAGGACGAACAAACAGGCCTGTTTTTCGCCGACTCGATCCTTCCGAAGAAGAGTCTGGCTCAGCTCCCGCGCCCCGTGCTCGCGAGGCTTCCGAGCCGGAGGAAGAGCCTGCGCCGCCCGCTGAACCCGAGCCGGCCGAGGAAGAAAATCCTCCTCCGGTAG
>DODI01000111.1:0-2811 GCA_003509045.1 Planctomycetota bacterium
CGATTCGATTCCTTGAAGAGACTCTAAACTTTTATTGCTGGAAGAGATTCGGAGATAATTCAGAATTTACGCCGGCCGGCTTCACCTTGTTCTGGTCCAGGGAAGAGGTCCCTTCCGGCAAATAACGGCGCCGTTGAAAGCTCTTGATAACCTCTTGAAATTCAGGGTCAAGGTTAATTCTCAGGCCGTGGGAGCCCTTTTGTCGCTCGGGGGGTGATCGCCTTGAATTGATAAAGGATGACGACTCGCTTTACCTTGCATGAGGCTCCCCTGTGTGTACAAGATGGGCGCTCGAACGCTTTCTCTGAAAACCCTTCGCGAGCCTTTTGAAAGACAGGAAATGAGAGCACAGGACAACAGCCGGAGCGTCAACAGGAGTTCGGTCGAGACCTGCAGCTGGCTGCCGGGGGAGACCGCCGATGCGTGAGCTTGGCCACGAGCTCATCTCGCTCGAAGAAGCGCGCGAGACCATGCTCTCGCTCATCGGCGTGATCGATACCGAGCCGTGCGCGACGCCGGAGGCTTTCGGGCGGGTGCTTCGCCAGGCTGTCGAGGCGCGCGACCTGATCCCGCCGTTTGACAACTCGGCGATGGATGGCTACGCGGTGCACGCCGCCGACCTGGCTGTTGCCAGCGAAGACAATCCCGTCACCCTGCCGGTGGCCTTCCGGTTGCAGGCCGGCGACGCGGCGGAAGAGCCCCTTGCCGCCGGCAGCGCCGTGCGGATCATGACCGGCGCGCCGCTGCCGCCGGGTGCCGAGGCGGTGGTGCCGCACGAGCTGACGGAATTCACCGACACCGAGGTCACCTTCAGCGAAGCGATCGATGCCGGGCGCAATGTTCGCCTTGCCGGCGGCGACATGAGGCCCGGCGATGTGCCGCTCGGCCCGGGCGCCGTGCTCGGACCCTCGCAGCTCGGCATCGCCGCCACGCTCGGCTACGCCGAGCTCGAGGTCAGCCGCCGCCCGCGGGTAGCTATCCTTTCTCCCGGCGATGAGCTGGTCGACATCGGCGAGCAGCCCGGCCCCGGGAAGATCCGAAACTCCAACGCCTGCTCGCTGCGAGCCGCGGTGATCGAGAGCGGCTGCGAGCCGATCGACCTGGGAATCATCCCCGACAACAAGCCGGCGATCAGCGCGGCCATCAGCGCGGCGATCGAGCGCGGCGCCGACGCCTTTGTTTCGACCGGCGGAGCGAGCGCCGGTGATTTTGATTTCATCAAGGATGTCATCAGCGAGGAGGCCGAGGCGGCGCACGTCTTCAAGGTCGCGATGAAGCCAGGTAAGCCGCAGGTCTTCGGGCTCTTTGACGGCAGGCCCTTCTTCGGGCTGCCGGGCAACCCCGCCGCCGCGATCGTCTCCTTCGAGGTCTTCGTGCGGCCGGGGCTGCGCAAATTGCAGGGCTGCTCCCGCATCCTGCCGGAGCTCTTCGAGGTTCGCTTTCCCTTCGAACAGCGTTACAAGCCCGGGCGGGTTTTCCTGCTCAGGACACGGGTTGAGCCCGCGGCCGATGGCAGCTACGAGGTGGTTCGTCCCGGCGAGCAGGACTCGAGTTTTCTCGCCTCGCTGGCGCGGGCCAACGCTATTGTCGTCCTGCCGTCGGAGGGGGGGGCCGTTCCCGAGGGCGCGACTCGCCCTGCCTTCTGGATGGGCGGAGCGGGACGATGAGCGACGCAGGCGGGCGCCGCGAGGCGGTCATCCTGGCCGGCGGCCGCAGCCGGCGCATGGGCAGCGAGAAGGCGCTGCTCCCACTCGCCGGCGGGACGGTCATCGAGCGCCTGGCGCTTCGCCTGGCAGGTTCTTTTGACCGGATCATCATCTCCGCCGGCAGCGAGTCTCCCTCCGATGGGCTTGCCGCCGCGCTTGCGCGGCTGGTCTCGGGAGGGGTCGATGCGGCGGCTGTTCGGGACCGGCGTCCCGGCAGCGCCGGCCCCCTCGCCGGGGTGGAGGCCGCGCTCGAGGCGGTCGAAGGGAGCCGGGCCTTCTTCGTCGCCGTCGATGTTGTCGACCCCGGCGATTCGCTGCCCGGGAGATTGCTGGAGGAGGCCTCGGCCGAGGGGTCACTGGGCGCGGTTCCCCGTTGCGGGGGACTGATCCAGGGAGCCTTCGCGGTCTACGCGCGCGCCCTGCTGCCCCGGGTCCGTTCGCTCCTCGACGAGGGAGAGGCTCGGCTGCAGGTTCTCGCAGGGATTGAGGGCGTCAGCATTGTCGAGCTCGAGGCCGCCGCAGGAGGCGTCTTCACGGCCTTCAACACGCCCGCGGAGTTTGAGTCGGCGCGTCTCGCTATCGAAGGCGGCCCGGAGACAGAAATATGATGAGAAAAATAATCGGCTCTGTCATCCTCGGCAGAGGGCAGGGCGCAATTCTTTCCGGAGATCATGATGGCCGGCAATGAACAGAAAACCAGCGACGGACAGGACTCGCGGGATCTCTATGACGCGGTGCTCTCTTTTTGCGCTGGAGATCGAAAGAGCGTGGAGGTTCTAGCCCTCGAGCTCGCCCGCCGCGGCATCCGGCTCTATCGGGATGAGACCTCAGAGGCGCAGGCCTGGGGAGCCCGGCTGGGGGCGGCCATTCCGCCGACCACGGGCGTTCGCTCGCGCTACGTCATCATCTGCCTTCCGCGGGAGACGGCCCGCGGGATCTGGGAGGAGGCGGAAGAGACGGTGGAGCCGGGCGGAGTCTCCTCCGGGTCTGAGCCCAGCGCCTCGATCAGCTACCTGTGCTGTCCGCCGGAATCAGTGGTCAGCATCGCCGACCGGGTCTCCCAGGAGCTTCGCAAGGCGCCGGAGTCTGTTCCCAGGATCTGGCG
>DODI01000089.1:0-9667 GCA_003509045.1 Planctomycetota bacterium
TACCTCATTGATGAGGTTCATATGCTGACCCGTGAGGCCTTCAACGCGCTCTTGAAGACCCTTGAGGAGCCTCCGTCGCACGTCAAGTTCATCTTCGCCACCACCGAACCTCACAAGATTCCCGATACGGTTCTCTCGCGCTGTCAGCGGTTTGATTTCAAGCCGATCACGGAAGAGGATACGGTCAATCGTCTCGCCCAGATCTGCAAGGCTGAGAAGCGCAAGGCTGGCAAGGAGCTGCTTGGCAAGATCGCCCGCTATTCCCGGGGGGGGATGAGAGATTCCCAGACGCTGCTCGACCAGCTGATGACCTATTGCGAGGGAGAGCTCACAGAGGATGGACTCGACAAGCTCACGGGACGGGTGTCGACCAGCAGCCTCGACGAGCTCCTGGCGGCTCTGATCGGCCGAGATGCCGCGTCCGCGCTGGTGTCTGTGCGGGCCTGTTTCCAGGTCGGCGCTGATCCAGCCGTGCTGGTAGAGCAGGTCATCGAGCGCCTGCACGAGGAGCTCGTGAACTGTCTCAAGGGGGGCGAGGAGGATGCCGCGGGCGGCGAGGTTGACAGGATGATCGGTTGCCTGCAGATTCTTCTCGGGACAGCCAGCCAGTTGAGATCTTCAGCCTATCCAGGCATTGCTGTCGAGGTTGCCCTGGTGAAGCTTGCTCGGCTGGAGGATCCGCGAGCGCTGGATAAGGCGCTGGGGGAGTTGAAACAGATGGAGCAGAGAATTGGCGGACAGGTTTCCGGAGCTGGAGAGTCTCCCAGCGGCGGGGCCGACTCTGGAGGATCGCCACAGGTCCAGGGCTCCCCGCGGCCGGCGTCGTCCGGCGACGGAGGAGGTGGACCGCAGGCCAGGCAGCGGGAGGAGCGGCAGGAAGATACCGCTGTAGCGGTCGCCGAGCCGCCGCGGGTTGAACCTCGGCAGGCCTCCACCGAGCCGGATTACAAGAAGCTCTCCGATCTGTGGAACGAGCTTGTCAGCACCCTTGGAAAGAGGAGCGATCTCGTCTCGGCCTTTCTTGAAGGCGCCCTCCTGGAAGCATCCGGGCAGCCCGGCGAGTTCTGCATCCTTGTCCAGAACCCCCTGGGCTTTAGCCAACTGCAGCAGCCGGACTACATCAAAGAGATTCAGCAGGCTGCCCTGGAGCTGACGGGAGCCTCCTGGGGTGTTCGCATCTGCAGGGCAGAAGATGGTCCCTCCCAGGTTTCCGGAGGCGAAGAAAAGACCGTTCGCGAGGTTCCCGACTTACCGAAGAATGCGGAGCAGGATGCTGAGGAAGAATCTGAAGTGAGCAAGACCCTCGAAATTTTTAACGGCCGTAAGGTGAACTGATTTCCACGCTGAAAAGATAGCAGGAATAAAAAGATGAACCAGAAGGGTATGGGAGACATGCTCAAGCAGGTCTCGAAAATGAAGAAAGATATGGAGCGGGTCAATGATGACCTGAAGAACCGCTACATCGAGGAGCAGTCCGGAGGGGGGCTTGTTTCTGTTACCGTCAACGGCCAGCAGGAGATCGTGAAAATCTCCATCGATCCGAGTGTTCTGCAGGCTGGAGACGATGGGCAGGTGGATCTGGAAATGTTCGAGGACATGCTGATCGCGGCGATCAACCAGGCCGTCGGCAAGTCCAAGGAGCTGATGAATGAAGAGATGGACAGCGCCACGGGCGGCCTCGCAGGGGGCTTCCCCGGGCTGTTCTGAGCTGAACAGGAGTGTGAGGAAGAATGGATTTCAAGAGCCCGGCGCTGGATAAGCTGGTGAAGGAGCTGCAGAGGCTGCCGGGTATTGGCAGCAAGACGGCAGAGAGGCTGGCTCATCACATCCTGCGCCTGTCTCGCGAGGATGCTCTGGGAATGGCCGATGCCATACGGGACGTCAAGGAGACGGTAACCTATTGCAGGAGCTGCTTCAATTTTGCCGAGGGAGAGCTTTGTTCGATCTGCTCCGATACGGCGAGAGATGGAAGCAAGATCTGTATCGTTGAGCAGGCCCGGGATCTTTACGCTATAGAGAAGTCGGGGTCTTACGATGGGATCTACCATGTACTCCTGGGGGCGCTGGCTCCTCTTGACGGCATTGAACCGGAGGACCTGACGGTGGAGGGGCTCCTGGAGCGAGTCAGGGGAGGGGGAATCTCCGAGGTCATCATCGCCACGAATCCGAGTTTTGAAGGTGAGGGGACAGCCCTCTACCTTCGCGAGTCGTTTTCAGAATTCAAAGATCTTCGCCTAACCCGTATCGCCCGCGGCATGCCGAGCGGAAGCCACTTTGAGCATGTCGGCAAGAACATAGTCTCAGATGCTTTCGAGGGTCGTCGGGAGATGACCTGAGCCGGTCTGGAGTTGAGGGCAGAGCCCCTCTCCCAGGTTTCCTTGAGGAAGGTGCATATCATGAAAAGAACGTTATTCGTATTTGGCCTGCTATCCTGCCTGGGCTTGAGCGCCTGCTCAAATTTCGAGGCGGAGTGGGACAGGCGGCTCCATACCATGCCTCTTGATGGATTTGACGGCTGCTGGAGCGGGGAATGGCGCAGCGATGTGAACGGCCACAATGGCGATCTTCGAGCCATCGTCACGCGCAGTGGTGATTCTCAATACAGCATTCGCTACCACGCGCTCTATGGCCCCAAGGCCCTGCCGTTTCCTTACCAGTACACCCTCGATGAGGTCAAGGTGCAGAGGAAGGGAGAGACTCTCCAGGTTGACGGCTCCGCCGACCTGGGCCTTTTCGGTAAGTACAGCTTCGAGGGGAAATGTGTCGGGGACGATTATAAGAGCACCTACATCTCGGAGTACGACCGCGGGATCTTCGATCTGAAACGCACAGCTGCGAAATAAGGCCGACCTGCTCTCTCCGATTTTCGGAAATTCCCTCAGACGTCCCAGGAGACCCCAGCCGTGACAATCTCATGGATGGTCCCCTTTTCATCCGTCACCAGGAGCTCACCGTTGTTTCCGAGACCTGTTGCGCTCCCCAGCAACGGAACCTCGCCGCTACGCTCTACGCTGACCTTTCTTCCATCAAGGCACAGGCTCTCGCCAAGGAGCTCAGCGAGCGCTTCACCCCGCTGAAAGCGTTTATAGAGGCTTCTGAGCTCCTCAAGGATGCTCAGCGCGATGATTTCAGGCTCCGATTCGGAGGGCGGGCCCGCTTCACGGAGGCAGATAATCGTGTCGCTGAGGTCTCCGGGGGCCTCCTTGCGCAGCTCACCGCTTTCGAGGTCGACATTGATACCGATTCCAAGGGAGATCCACGCTCCGGTTGACAGGGACCGTGATTCCGCCAGGATGCCGCCCAGCTTGCGGGAGTCGACATAGAGATCGTTGGGCCAGCGAAGCTCTACGGCCTTGATGCCCAGCGACTCCAACGCGGACCGGGTCGCGGCTCCCGCCACCAGGGCTATGCCGCCCCAGGTCTTTCGAGGGGTGCTGGGACGCAGCAGGGTCGACATCCAGAGCCCGGCTCCCGAGGGGCTCCACCAGGGCCTAGCCTGCTGCCCTCTTCCCTGTGTCTGCTCACGAGCGATGTGGGTGGTCCACTCAGGTGCCCCTTCGCCGGCCGCCTGGTGGATGCTGTCGAGGGTCGAGGTGAGAATCTCGAAGATCTCGATCGAGGGGAATGGGGTATCGTCTTCCATCTGCAGGACTCCAGGCGGGAAAGCGGACTTTCTTCAGCAACGCTCGGGAGGAGACTTTCCCCTTTTTTCCCCCTGATTGTCAAGTTCGCGCGGGGATCATATAATCTGAGGTGGTTTTGAGAGAGAGGGAAGCTGAGCCGGCTATGAGCAAAAACAGTGAAAATTATCTCAGGGCGGGAGATGTTCTCAAGCAGGCGGGGATCTCACACCAGGTGCTCTACAGGTACGTCACCCAGGGGCTGATCGAGGAGGCGGGACAGACAGAGGGGGGGCAGCGTCTTTATCACCCGCGGGTAGTTCACCTGATTGAACGAATCCAGGGACTCAGCGGCAGCGGCTACTCGCTGCGCGACATTAAGGATATCTTCTTCAAGGAGAAACGGGTGAGGCGAGCCTGTGACAGCGATCCGTCGGGGACTGAAAAAAACCGGAATTCTCGAGAACCTGAAGCTCAATAGAACCTTAGGCTCTTGAGAACCCGGAGCGCCCTGAGGCGCATATTTTTATTTTTCCCAGAGTGAGTGGAAGGCGTTTTCCGCCTTGCTCACCTTCTCCTCGGCCGCTTTCCGGACCGAGTCGGTCATTGCGAAACCTTCACAATAGTTCTGCGCTTCGCGCGAGCCCTCCCAGAAGGTTCCATCGAGGGTGCATTGGCGGGACAGCTCATGGTCGAAATGATGGCAATTATTGCAGCAGTGCAGGGTCTTGCCGCACCCTTCGCAAACCTCCCTCAAACGCGGCTGGGCACCGTACCCTAGCCATGGAGTTCCGCACCGATGGCACTTCTTCATTTTCTCTTCTTTTCTCTCCACCGTGATCATGACCGTGAGGGGGCAGGACGGCCACAGCAACTGATGGTCTCTCCACTGACGCATCAACGCAGAGGTTTTATATTTAGGGATGAATCAAGTCAAGGCTTTATCAGTCCCTGGTGAAAGAGGGCCGTATTTCCGCGGATTCCTTGCCGCAAATTTTTTGCCCTCTGATGTTGCCTGACCTTTTTCTACGGGTAAGCCTGCGGTAGAATGCTTCGCAATTGAGGAGCATAGTATGGCGCGGTTGATGATATTTGATGATTGCGTACGCGGCCTGGACCTGCCGGAGCATGCCATCATCGTGGGACGGTCGAAGCGGGTGGATGTTCCTATCCGGGACAGGATCCTTTCACGCAAGCACTGCAGCATCATTCCAATGGAGTCCGGCTTCAGCCTGGTTGATCTCAAGAGCCAGAACGGAACCTTTGTCAACGGCAGCAGGATTGAAAAGGCCGAGCTCGAGTACGATGATGTTATCGAGATCGGCGAGACCGTCATCGTGATCCTCGATACTGATTCATGGGACCGGGGTGAAGGCCTCACTCGTCTGCGCAATCCGGTCAAGGCCCAGGACCTGATCCAGCGGATCAACAAGAAGAACGTTCCCGTATCCGGTGTGGCCGCTGCGCGCAATGGGGAGCCTGCCGGTTCGCCAACGTCCCCGGCGGGGGGGCTGCTTGAAGAACTGGTCATGATGCGCCTGGCGGAGGCCCTTGCCCGGAAGGATCCGCGCCAGGAAGAAATCGTCGGGAAGGTCGTAGAGGAAATGCTCAGTGAGGGCTGGCCCGATGAGGGGTGGGACTCTACCCGTACAAGAGTGAAAGAGCTCCTCGATGAGCTCGTGAGTTCGAACAGTTCAAGGCAGGGCGGCAAGACGGCGGATAGCGGTTCACCTGAGGAGCAGGAGTGAGAAGAAGTTGAGCGAGAGCGAGAAACCTGAAGAGACCCTGACGGAGGAGGAACTGGAAATACTCGGCCAGGTTCTCGACAACATTGTTTCCGGGGCAGCGGGGCCAGGGCTTGCCGCCGATGTCGCGGAGCAGCGCCCTGTCGAGGAGCTTGCGGGAGAAGGCAAGATCCTCCTGGCCCTGAGCAGCGCCGACGACCGCAGCCT
This sequence comes from Planctomycetota bacterium, assembly GCA_003509045.1. Taxonomy (GTDB): domain Bacteria; phylum Planctomycetota; class UBA8108; order UBA8108; family UBA8108; genus UBA8108. Next base: position 5,573 of record DODI01000089.1, read on the forward strand.
CCTGGATGGAATCTGTAGAGAGCTTGATGATGGTGTTCTGCATATCCGCAATCGGTATTCTGTTCTCGATGAGCTCCGGCGGCAGCCTGTCAGGCTGGTGGTCAGCGACCTCTGTCTCTGGGGGGATGGAGGACAGCTGCTGTCCGAGCGCATGGCCCATGGCGGTGGTGAGATCCCGGTTATCTTTATTCGTGAGCCGGACGAGGAGCTGAGCGACCGGGCGCGAGATGTTATCGCCTGCGGCGTTCTCGATCGACCTCTCCAGGCATCAGATGTGAAAGCTCTTGTGCGCAACGCGCTTGCCGGTCCGGTATCGGATGACACGGCGCAGAGGGAGGAAGAAGCTCACGAGGAGCCCGGGGAGCCGGCCGGCGACAGCCGCCATCCCCGGCATTGGCTGCCGTTTTTCTTTGACGCTCGCAAATCGCTCCGGACATCTGATTACAAGGGCCGCCGTTTCAGGCTTGTTCTCGGGCTTCTGGGCGAACATCTGTCGCCTGAGTCGGCCTTTCTCCTTGAGCGTGATTCCGAAGGCACTCGTCTGCAGGCCTTTGCCCATGCAGACCGGGACTCGATTGACACCGATGACCTGCTTGCCCGTATTCGAGATACCCTGGGCAAGGGTCAGCTGGTCGGTCACGGAGAGAATGGTGAGCTGGCCTTCAAACTGCCGGCCAGGGGCGGCTGCAGGAGGCTGATTTATATCGAATTCGGGTCGAAACTTCTGGGGTGGGAGTCCGAATACCTCGATGAGCTGCTACACCTTCTCGCAGAGGAAGTATAGCCTCATCCAGCATGGCCGCCGGGGTTGTCACGACCAATTGCCAAACCCTTCCTTATCTTTTTACTTAAAGACTGTTGGGACATGCATATAATTAAGTGCAGGTATAAGGACGCTTTCAAGAACCGTCAGGTGGGCGAAAGGTTCCTTTGAGGGCAGGGTACCGAGGGTCTTTTGTGGGGCACGTCGGATTTCATTTATCTCGCGAAGAAAAGAGCAAAGATGGTTAGCAGTACATTAATCAGGGCTTTCAGTATTGATTCTGTTTGGACGGGCGGAGCTGAATTCCGAAGCTTCCGGCAGGGAGGTGCAGGGCTGGCTTCTTGCTCCGTTTTCTTCCTGTGGGTCTGTTTCTCAGGCGGCCCCCTGGGCGCCCAGGTTATCAACGAGGTCATCGCTCAGAACAGCACGCAGGAGCCGGCCGATATAGCCTGCGGGCATCCTGACATGATCGAGCTTTACAACAATACCAATCAGACCGTCATCCTTGGACGGGTCTCGCTGGCCGACAGCTATTTTCTTTCCGACTGCCCTTCCGATGCCCAGCCGCAGTTTGATTCTACGACGGCATGGCCTTTTCCTCCCAATAGGTCAACGCTGGGAAGGGGCGCGCGGCTGGTGGTCTTCTGTGATGGGAATGCAACCCAGGGGACCTGTTCCCTTCACGCAGGCTTCAGCATCGAGAATAATGGAAGCGAATCCGTCGTTCTCTGGGGGCCCCAGCAGGCTGATGGGACGAGGCAGGTGGTCGACAGAGTTTTTCTGCCGCCGTTGGCTGAGGACGTGTCCTATGGGCGGAGCCCTGATGGGGCCGGCGGGAACAATGTGAGCATCGAAGACAGCCCGGAAAGTTTCACCTTCTTTCTTCCGGGAGAGACCACCTTCGGTTCCTGCACGGCGATCGCCGGCGTCTGTCTCGTTCCGGGCCAGAGTCGTCGTCACTGTAGCGGCGGGCGCAATGGAGGAGGAAGCAATCTCGCTCCGCTGGTTAACAGGGTCGACCAGTCCACCAACAATCCCGCTGCGGGAGAAGAGGTCGAGATGACCGTTCGAATTCGCGATGACAAGATTCCCGCCCCCGGGAATATAGCCAGTGTTGAGATCGCCTACCGGGTCAGAAGCCCCGCGGGAGATTTTTCCGAAGAACAGGTCGTGGCGATGGACTACGACTCGGACTTCGGGGTTCGGGCTGACACTCTCACTCCGCTGGATCTCTTCAGCCTCTGGACAGGCAGGATTCCAGTCCAGGTCGCCGGCGCGCGGGTCGAGTTTTATTTTCGAGTTGAGGATGCCGAGGGGCTTTCGGGAACAAGGCCGCGTAATCTCTGCCACCTGATGGATGGTTATGGCGAGGGGGTCGGACCCTGTGATCGTGAGTTCGGACCGGCAGCCAATGGCTGCGTTCGTGACGCTGAGGACGTTACCTGCCGAGGTGGATCGGTAAAGGAAGGCGAAGATGACGACGGCTGCGGCGAGGAAGGCGGAGGAATTACCGGCGAACGTTATATCGCCTGTAACGCCCGCTCCACCTACGCGGTAGGCTACACTCCGCGAGCAGGTGTTGCGGCGATCCTGGTGAACGAGATTGTCGCCAGCCAGTCCAACCTGTTGACGGATCCGAGCGAGCCGCCCTGTCTGCCCAGCGATGCCTGTCCCGTTGGCAATCCCGATTGCTGTCGGCGCGACGAAGACTTCGTAGAGCTTATTAATACCTCCGGGCAGCAGGTTGACCTGAGCGAGTGCTATCTTTCCGATAGCTTCTTCGACCCGCGCCGTTGGAAATTCCCCGAAGGCTCGGTCATTCCGGCCGGTGCCAGGTTTATCGTCTGGCTTGACAACGATGGTTCGAAGTGTCCTGATCCAACCGTTAGCGTACAGAACCAGCCCTGTTTCTGGGAATGCCCCGATCCCAACATCGCTTCGATGCAGTTGAACCCTCCGCAGTTCCATGCCATCTTTGGTATCGATGCCGATGGAGACCAGGTGTTTCTCTATGACTCCGAGGCTAATAATTTCGGCCTGCTGCACGGCTTCGATTTTGGCCAGCCGTCGGAGATCTGTGGATTTACAGATGATGTGCTCCTGAATCCCGGACGGGATATCATGACCGACCAGTCGGTCAGCCTGGTTCCCGATGGGGCGAGGAGCGGCCAGTTTGTCGTGGGTGATAACCCGACGCCCGGCACGGAGAACTCCGGCGAGGGCTGCGACCAGGCCGTGACCTTTCGCCGCGGGGATGCCACCGGCGATGGAGGAACTGATATTACAGATGGAGTCTTTATCCTGAATTATCTCTTCCTCGGAGCCCGGGCGCCTGATTGTATGGACGCGGCCGATGCCGATGACAACGGCAATGTCGACCTCTCCGATGCGATCCGGGTGCTCAACTTTCTCTTCCTTGGCGGAGCGGCGCCATTGGCTCCCGGCCCGGCGGCTTGCGGTTCGGATCCCGCAGATGACGCCCTCGCTGATTGTGTTTACGAGGCCAATTGCGGTTGAGCGGTCCGTTGTTCAGATGAGCGTATCCCTGGCGCTGAGGGCAGCGCCGGCGGCCCCGGCGTAGGCCTTCAGTCCCGCCGCCCGTATTTCCGGACAGCCGGCCTCATAGGAGCGCAGGCGCAGTCTCAGCGCCCGCCTGGCTGCTGGCAGAAACCATTCAGAGGCTCCCGCGACACCGCCGCCGATGATGATGCCATCGGGCCTGAGCAGCGGCACGAGGATTGCGAGAAGCTCGGCGAGAAGCTCACCGGTTTCGAGCCAGGTATCGAGAGCCGCTTGATCGCCGTCCCTCGCCAGCTCAAAGAGGGCCAGGGTCCCAGGCAGCCGAGATCTGCCGCCCCGCTTGCGGAAGCGTCCCAGTATTCCTCTCGCGCTCAGCAGTTTTTCTGCTCCCCGCCGTGTTTGCCCTCCGATGGGCACTCCCGCTACATGTCCTACCGTATTGTTGCTGACCCGGACGGGGGCGCCCTCTATGGTAAGCGCGGCGCCAAGCCCGGTTCCGATGGAGAGATAGAGGAGGCGTTTGAACTCTCGCCCCGCTCCAAGCCGGGCCTCTCCGACACCCCCGGCGTTCGAGTCAGCTTCGAGGAGAATATTCCATTTGAGCCTGCGCTCTAGCCGCGCCGCCAGGTGGAGACCGTCGAGCTGAGGCAGGTTGGACAGGCGCAGGATTTTTCTACGCTTCTCGTCGAGAAATCCGGGCAGGTCTATGCCGGCCGAGGCGGCCGGCAGCGGCCTCAGCAGGTCTACGAGCCGGTCGACGAACTCTTTCTGTCCGCAGTCAGCCGGGCAGGGCACGGACTGTCGTCTTGACG
>DODI01000030.1:0-6347 GCA_003509045.1 Planctomycetota bacterium
TCCGGGGGCGCGTGAATGAAACATCTGCGCCAACTCATGCTGCTTTCGCTGGCCTTCTTGCCAGCAGGCTGCGCCTCCTCTCCCCCGACCGAAACGCCGGCAATCGGCATCCCGACCCCCGGCGGGTGGACGGCTCCTGGAGGGGTCGATGACGGCGCCCCTTCCAACGACCCCGGCTGGTGGAAAACCTTCGGCGATGGCGGACTAGACACGGCCATCGAGGAATGCCTGCGCAACAACCACGACCTGCGGATCGCTGCCGTGAGGGTGGACAGGGCCGAGGCCCTGGCCATCAGCAGCGGAGCCGACAGGCTCCCTGCCCTCCGGCTCCAGGCCGACGGGGCGAAATCACAACGCAACTTCATCGGCTTCCCGATCCCCGGCACGAACGGAATTCCCCGCAACCGTTTCTCCAACTACGGAGCTGCGCTCAACCTGAGCTGGGAGATCGACATCTGGGGGAGGCTCCGCTCGGCAAAGGCCGCGTCTCTCGCTGACCAGGAGGCTGCCCTGGCCGACCTGCACGGCGCCCGGTTGTCCCTGGTCGGACAGACCTGCAAGGCCTGGTTCGCCGCCCTGGAGGCAACGCGCCAGGAGGAGCTTGCCGCTGCGACAGTCGAAAACTACCAGGCCAGCGAGAAGCAGGTACGGGAGCGCTATGAACGCGGCCTGCGCCCCCCCCTGGACCTGCGCCTGGCCCGGGCCAATCTTGCCACCTCCGAAGACAACCTCGAATCCACGAAAATCCGCAAGGATGGAGCCTTGCGCCAGCTGGAAATCCTCCTCGGCCGATACCCCGCGGCGGCCCTGGAGGCCTCCACCACCCTGCCGCAAATCCCCGGTGAGGTGCCCGCAGGGCTTCCCTCCGAGCTCCTGTCAAGAAGGCCTGACATGCTCTCCCTGGAGCGCCGCCTGGCCGGCCAGCGGGCCCGCCTGCGGCAGGCGAAGGTCTCCCTGCTGCCGAGAATCAGCCTGAGCAGCTCGACGGGAACCAGCACCAACGAGCTCCGCGACATCGTCAACCAGGACTTCTCTGTATGGAGCCTCGCGGCGAATCTTCTGCAGCCCATCTTCCAGGGAGGACGCCTCCTCGCGGGAATCGACCTGGCTGATTCAAACCTCCGCGAGGCCCTGGAGACCTATGCCAAGGGCGCCCTGCGGGCCTTCGCCGAGGTCGAAACGACCCTGGCCCTGGAGAACTTCCTGGCGCGCAGGGAAGCGGCCCTGTCCCGCGCCGTAGAACAATCCCAATCCGCCCGTGACCTGGCGGAGGACCGCTATGCCCGCGGCCTTGATGGAATCATCACCCTTCTCTCCGCCCAGCGCGACGCCTTCCGCTCAGAGAGCCAGCTCCTGCAGGTTCAGCGGCTGCGCCTCGACGCCCGGGTGGACCTTCATCTCGCCCTCGGCGGCGGCTTCTCCCCGCCTCGGCCTGAAGGCCCCACCGTAGATACGAACGAAAGACCATGAGACTCTACATGAAGATCCTGCTCCCAATTCTCGTCATCCTGGCCGGCGGCGCGGCCTTCGGGATCCTCGCCGGGGCTCGCAATCAGCCAAAGACGCGTCCCCCCATTCGCGAGCTTCCCTCGATTCGGACAGCGGCCATCAAGGCCGGGAGCCTGCGAATGTCCATCCGCTCCCAGGGCACCATCCGTCCCCGCACCGAAAGCACCCTGGTCCCCCAGGTCTCGGGAGTCATCACCTGGGTCTCGGACTCCTGGGCCAGCGGAGGCTTCTTCGCCCGGGACGAGATCCTCCTGAAGATCGACCCAAGCGACTACGAGCTGGCGCTCGCCAAGGCCGAGGCCGCCGTTGCCCAGGCAGAGCTTCGGCTGGCAAGAGAAGAGCAGGAGGCCAGCGTTGCCCGCAAAGAATGGGAGAGCCTGTTGAGGCTCGACCCGACCATGAAGCGCAAGGCCTCTCCCCTCCTGCTCCGAGACCCGCAGGTCGCGGAGGCCAGGGCCGCCCTCAACGCCGCCCGGGCGGGTCTCACAAAGGCCCAGCTCGACATCTCAAGGACGGGAATCCGGGCCGCCTTCGCCGGGCGCATCCGCGACACCTTCGCCGATGTGGGGCAATTCGTTAACCAGGGAACACCGGTCGCCAAGGTCTACTCGGTAGATTTCGCCGAGGTGCGCCTGCCGATCAACGATAGCGACCTCCGCTTCATCGACCTCCCCCTGGCCTACAGGAATGACGGAGCGCCGGGAAACCAGCCCATGCCCGAGGTGCTGCTCTATGCCCGTTTCGGCGGCAGGGAGCAGGAGCCGTGGAAGGGCCGTATCGTTCGCACCGAGGGAGCCATCGACCCGCAGAGCCGCATGATCCACGCCGTCGCCCAGGTGCCTGACCCCTACGGGCGCTCCAATCGGCAGCGTCCGCCGCTGGCAGTCGGACTCTTCGTGAAGGCCGACATCAGCGGAAAAACCTTCCAGAACATAGCGACGCTCCCCCGCAAGGCCGTAAGCGAGGACGGACGGGTCCTCCTGATCGAGAAGACCGGCGAGGATCAGCACCGTCTCGTCAGCCGTAAGGCGGCAGTCCTGCGCCTCGAGGGCTCCGAGGCGATCATCGACCTGGCCGGCTCTGAGGTGGCGGGCGGCGATCTCATCTGCATCTCAACGGTAGAGGTATTCGTCGAGGGAATGTCCATCACTCTTGACGACGCCAGGGAGACCGAATAAGAGTCATGCTCAGCTGGTTTGCACGCAATGGGGTCTGCGCCAACCTCCTAATGCTCTTGATCATCGTCGCCGGCGTGGCGACGCTCTCTGAGGTCAAGCAGGAGGTGTTCCCAGAGATCTCTACCGACAAAATCCTCGTGAGCGTCGCCTACCCGGGCGCCGCGCCCGCCGAGGTAGAGAAGGGCGTCTGCCTGCGAATCGAGGAGGCCGTAGACGGCATCGCCGGAATCAAGCGCCTGAACGCCTATGCCAGCGAGGGCGCGGGGACCGCGACCATCGATGCCCTGCCGGGCACCGATATCAAGACCCTCCTTGACGAGGTAAAGATGCGGGTTGACTCCATCTCTACCTTCCCGGAGGAATGCGAAAAGCCCCTTGTGCAGGAGCTGGTCCTGCGCAGGCGCGTGCTCGAGGTCGCAATCCATGGAGAGGTCGAATATCCATCGCTCAGGAAAGCGGCCGAGAAGGTTCGCGATGGCCTCTCATCTATCGATGGAGTCAGCCTCGTACAGCTCACCAACGCAAGGCCCTATGAGATCTCCATCGAAATTTCCGAGACGGCCCTGCGCCGACACCAGCTGAGCTTTGACCAGGTGGCCACCGCGGTGCGGCGCTCCTCGCTGGACCTGCCGGGGGGCTCGATCAAGACCGCAGAGGGAGAGATTCTGCTGCGAACCAAGGGGCAAGCCTTCAGGGGCGCCGAATTCGAGAACATCACCCTCCTGACGAGACCGGATGGAACAAGGGTCCGCATCGGCGACGTCTGCGACGTACGCGATGGCTTCGCGGACACCGACCAGGAGACCTTCTTCGATGGCAAACCGGCCATCATGGTCAGCGTCTTCCGGGTCGGCGATCAGAACGCCACAGACATCGCAGAGAAGATCGCGGCCTTTATCTCGACCGCCTCCGCCGGGCTGAAGCTGCCCGGGGGGCTGGAGCTGACAATCTGGCAGGATGATTCCAAGGTCCTGCGCGGACGACTGGATCTCCTGATTCGCAACGGCCGCGCAGGGCTGATCCTCGTCTTCCTGTCCCTGGCTCTCTTTCTAAAGCTCCGCGTGGCCTTCTGGGTCGCTCTCGGCATTCCCGTTTGCTTCCTTGGCGCCATCGCCCTGATGCCGCTCTTCGGCATGTCGATCAACGTGGTTTCCCTTTTCGCCTTCATCGTGGTGCTGGGAATTGTCGTAGATGACGCCATCATCGTGAGCGAGAGCATCTATCGGCTTGAGCATAGCGGGCAGCCTCGGCTCGAGGCCTCCGTCGAGGGCTGCAAGCAGGTCGCCCGTCCGGTCATCTTCGCTGTGCTGACCACCATCGCCGCCTTCTTCCCGCTGCTGACGATTCCCGGGAGCCTCGGGAGGATCATGGCCGTGATCCCGACCATAGTGATCTCGGTGCTCATCTTCTCACTCATCGAATCTCTGCTCATCCTGCCCAATCACCTCTCCCACGGTCGACCGAAAAAGAAAAGCTCCCCCAATGCACTGACGGCGGCCTGGGGCGCGGTCCAGGGCCAGGTCGAACGCGGGTTGTCCTTCGTCATCAGCCGCATCTATTCTCCGCTGCTGCACGCCTGTCTGCGCTGGCGCTACCTGTCGGTCGCCGCCAGCCTGGCGATCATCCTCGCCACCGCCGGACTCTTTATGGGCGGCTGGATCCAGTTTCATTTCATGCCCAAGGTCGATGCGGATAACGCCGTCGCCTTTGTCTCTATGCCGCAGGGCACCCCTGCCGCGATCACTCGGCGCGCCGTTCAGCGGCTGGAAAAATCAGCCCGCAAGCTTGAGGCCCAGCTGAAAGCGGAGGGTCACAGCAAGGGCAAGGGAGTCTTCCGACACGTCTGCAGCTCCCTTGGAGGCCTGCCGTTCCGCGAAGCACAGGACACCCGGGGAGGACGCTCCGCGGGCTTCTCCGGCTCCCATCTCTGCGAGGTCAACATCGAGCTGGCCCCCGCGGAGGAGCGCACCATTAACTCCAACGAGATCGCTCGAAGGTGGCGCGAGCTGACCGGCCCGATCGCCGATGCCAATGAGGTCACCTACACCGCGTCTTTCTTCAGCACGGGAGATGCCGTCAACGTCGACCTGGCATCCAGCAACGCCCAGGCGCTGGCCGCCGCCGCCGAGCGCCTTAAAAAAGAGCTCGCCAGGCTCGAAGCCGTTCACGACATCACGGACTCCTTCCGCTCCGGCAAGCGCGAGCTCCAGCTGCGTATACGCGAGGATGCGAAACACTTCGGCCTCTCACAGGCTGATCTCGGACGACAGGTGCGCCAGGGCTTTTACGGCCTCGAGGCCCAGCGAATCCTTCGCGGACGTGACGAAATCCGCGTCATGATTCGCTATCCCGAGGATGAACGACGCTCCCTCGGCGACATCGAAAACATGCGTATACGAACACGCGACGGCTCGGAGGTCCCATTCCGGAGCGTAGCCGATATCAAATACGGACGCGGGTTTGCCTCGATCAACCGCGCGGACAGGCGGCGAATCGTCACCGTGAAGGCCGATGTCGACAAGAACGCCTCCAGCTCAAACGCCATCAGCTCAGTGATCGAGGAAGAGCTCATGCCGGCCATACTCGCCGACTTTCCAGGTGTACGCTATTCAATGGAAGGAGAGCGTCGAGAGCGACTGGAGTCGCTGAGCGGCCTCACGAAAGGATTCGGCCTCGCCCTCTTCATGATCTTCATCCTGCTCGCGATCCCCTTCAAATCCTACCTGCAGCCACTGATCATCATGTCGGTCATCCCGCTGGGGCTGGTGGCTGCGGTCTGGGGCCACATCTTCATGGGAATGGACATGACGATCTTCTCGATGTTCGGGCTGGTGGCGTTGACCGGAGTGCTGGTCAACGACAGCCTGGTGATGGTTGACTTCATCAACTGCTCCCGCAAGGCCGGGGCGGGGCTCTTCGACACCATCGTCATGGCTGGGCGAGTGCGGTTCCGGCCCATCCTTCTGACCTCATTGACAACCTTCGCCGGGCTGACCCCCCTCCTTCTCGAGCGCAGCCTGCAGGCCCGCTTCCTCATCCCGATGGCTGTATCCCTCGGCTTCGGAGTTCTTTTCGCCACGGCCATCTCGCTCGTGATGGTCCCCGTAGGCTACCTCGTCCTCGAAGACCTCCGGGCGCTCGCCAGCTCAGCACCCGGGGAAGACGAAGAGGGCGCAAGCGAAAAAGAGGCGGGGCCGAGCCAGGCCTCCTTGCCTGTCCCGGCCCCGCCGGCTCCACCCCTGGCGTAATTCGCCGCCGCGCCGCGGGTCACTCAGCCGACTTGGCGACACCAATGACGCCCTGGGAAATCCTTGCCCCGGCGTTGCCGGTGGGCTGGCCGCCGTCATCAACCTTCGCGTGGATAATCACGCCGCGGCCGACCACCGGATTGTGCAGGCCGGCCACCGAGATGTTCTTGGCGACGATGGTGTAGCTGGCTGCGCCGTTCGCATCGGCCTTGAGATTGCCGAGGTCTCCGGCATGGCGCTTATCCTTCGCCGGCAGGCCGTGGTCGTGCCCTTCGGGGTTGTAATGGCCGCCGGCGCCCTTGCCATTGTCGAGCCGGACATCCCCAAATTGATGAACGTGGATCGCATGCTCGCTGTCGGGACTGAGGCCCGTGATGTTGGCCTCAACCTTGACGCCATCCTTCGTCTGGGT
>DODI01000361.1:0-2197 GCA_003509045.1 Planctomycetota bacterium
ATACTCCATCGTTTCCGTCATTCGCTGCACGCTCCTGTAAAAAGAGCCTCCCACCCGGTTAACGGTCCGGGAGTCTCCAGGCTCTGCTTCAGCTCCCGGGACATCACCGGGGATTCACAGAAAACAGCGAGAGCGGGAAGAACCGATCGATTCCCGGTGGGAAACGATCCGTTTTTCTCGGCCTCGGCTTTTCTCTACCTGATTATCGGCTAGATCACACCATCATGTTAACACCTGTTTCGCAGATCACTCATCGATCGGGAAAAACCCTTTTTCCCAGAGAATCTCACGGACTCTCGGCCCCAACAAACCCGCTGTAAAGCTGACGCTTACGGCATCAAGGCGGTAGGTCCGGGGCCGGCGAGGCAGGCGCTGAAGGTACGCCCTGCAGGCGCGCCGCAGCGACCGCCGCTTGTCGGCATCGATTCGCTCGAAACCTCGGGACCAGGAACCCTCGCTGGTCGACTTGACTTCTACAAAAACCAATGTCCGCCCCTGCCGGACAACCAGGTCAATCTCACCGCCGGCGAGATGAACATTGCTCGCCAGAAGTTCGAGGCCGTTGCGGGCCAGATAGCGCGCTGCCCGCCTCTCCCCGAGGCGCCCCAGCGCCCGGGCGGATGGGCGAAGCCTTGTCGAAAGCCATTCCCGGATTCTCCTGGGGGCCCTCAAATATTGTCCGGCTCTCGACGAAACGATTCCAATTCAAGGCCTACCGGAAAAAGCTCAGGCACCCGCGGAGGATTCCTCGCTCTCGGCAATCTCGGGCTCATCGGCCGGCGCCTCGACGGCCTCTTCCACCGAAGATTCCTCAGCGGCGGCCTTCTTGGCGAGACGAGGATCATCTCCACGGCGTTCCTTGATACGAGTGGCCTTACCGATCCGATCACGCAGATAGAAGAGCCTGGAGCGGCGGACCTTACCCTTACGACGAACTTCGACAGCAAGAATGATCGGCGAGTGGGAGGGGAAGGTTCGCTCGACACCCTCGCCTGCCACGATACGCCGAACTGTAAAGGTCGCCCGTATCGAGCTGCCGCCCTGGATCTTAATCACCGTTCCGGTGAAGATCTGGACCCGCTCCTTCTCACCCTCACGGATCTGGACGTGTACATCGACGGTGTCACCTACCTGGAAAGCACCGAGAGCCTCTTCTCGCTTGTGCCGTGCTTCTATCTCATTGATCACATTTGACATGATTCGCGCTCCAGTCCGCCTTCTCAGCGGACATTAATTTAAAGTACTTTGTTCTCTTGGGAAGGGAAGGCCGCGCCAGCGTACCAGCGAAAGCCTCAGATATTATCCAGCTCCTGCCCCGTCTCCTGTAATTCCAATTTTTCAAGCAGATCACCGCGGCTTGCCCGGGTTCTCTCCAAGGCCCGCTCATGACGCCACTGCTCTATTTCCGCATGGTTGCCCGAAAGCAGCACCTCCGGAACCTTCATCCCCCGGTACTCAGGCGGACGAGTGTATTGCGGAAAATCCAAGACTCCATTTTCAAAGGACTCCTGCTCCGATGATTCCGGATGCCCCAGGGCTCCGGGCAGCAGCCGTACAATTCCATCGATAAGGACCATGGCCGGCAGCTCCCCGCCGGAGAGAACGTAATCTCCAATAGAAACTTCCTCAAACCCGAGCCCCTCGACAATACGATGATCAAAACCTTCATAATGCCCGCAAAGCAGGGCAATACGCGATTCCCCGGAAAGCTCACGCATTAGCGGCTGATCGAGCCGACGTCCCTGCGGGGTCAGAATAATCTTCCGGATACCCGACTCCGCAGATGAACCGACCTCGCCCAGAACATTCTCCACGGCATCGAACACCGGCTCCGGCTTGAAGACCATTCCAGGTCCGCCGCCGTAGGGACGATCGTCTACCGATCGGTGCTTGTCCTCTGTGAAATCTCGCAGATCAACGCGGTTGATCTCGACGAGCCCGGACTTCACGGCACGGCCAACGATGCTCTCGCTGACTACCGAGGAAAACATCCCCGGAAAGATTGTGATGATATCGAATCTCACGGCCATGGCTCTGCGACTCGTCGGAAAGAAAAAGGTCCCTGCGCGGCGCGCTGGCCTCAAGCCATCCTGGCGCACAGTAAATAAACTGACTGGCTTGTAGTGCCCGTACTTTCAATGATCCCTATTCGCCGGAATCCTCGGCTTCCTCAGCGGGAGCTTCCTCTGCGGGAGCT
>DODI01000361.1:2338-2556 GCA_003509045.1 Planctomycetota bacterium
TGATATCGAATCTCACGGCCATGGTTCTGCGACTCGTCGAAAAAAAATACGTTCCTGCGCGACCCGGCGATCCCACAGACTGCGGAAACTCTACCGGCATCAGGCCGGCCCGGCGCACAACAAATGAACTTGCTGTAATGTATTGAGCGTTCTTTCAATGATCCCTATTCGCTGGAATCCTCGGACTCTTCAGCGTCTTCAGCGGGCGCTTCCTCAGC
>DODI01000068.1:0-3574 GCA_003509045.1 Planctomycetota bacterium
GTGGCGCGAGGGCGTACAGACCCCCCCGACCCAGGCTCCCATATGGTGGGCCGCCTCGAAGACCATGCCACTCTCGGCGAGCCGGTCAATGTTCGGCGTCTGGAGCTCGGACTTCGAATTGTAGATCTTCAGGTCGAAGGGCGACTGGTCGTCGGCAATGATGAAGAGAATGTTGGGCCGTTGGTCTTTCGCCACAACCGTTCGGCTGAAGCCAAGCAATACGACCATCGCCAGCAGCAACGTGACGGCTCTCGGGGTGCCACCTAGTCTCATGATTTTTTTCTCCAATGCGAGCTGCCGGCGAGGAATCATTGTCGCTCCCTGGCCTTCCTGCGCCTCTTCTTTTTGCTGTCTTTGCCGCCGAACGATACGGATAAATTGAACTCGTTCTTTTGTACAGCCCCCGGCGTACTGCGACCCCGATCGATGTAGCTCTGCATCAGCCCAGCCAACCGCTTGACGACATCCTTATTCTCCGGCGCGACGTTTTTCGTTTCACTGATGTCGGACTCCAGGTTGAAAAGCTCCCGCTCTCCGCTTCGGTGAGAGACGAGCTTCCACGGGCCCTGGCGTATAGCGAGGCCGCCGGGAGCCTGGTGGATCGTCGCTTCACGAACAGGGCCAGTCGCCGTGCCGAGGAGACAGGGGAGGATACTCACACTGTCTTCGGCGGCATTTCCCGGGAGCTTTGCCCCCAGGATGTCAGCGCAGGTAGCGAAAAGATCATTCAGGCAGATGGTCTGGTCATTGACCGACCCTGGCTTGGTCCTTCCCGGCCAGCGGGCAACGAATGGCTCGCGATGTCCGCCTTCATAGATGCTGCTCTTGGCCTCACGCAGCGGCGGATAAGGACGTTTGGCCGCGCCGTTGTCACCGGTGGCGATCACCAGCGTGTTCTTCGCCTGGCCGGTTCGCTCAAGCGCGTCGAGAAGCTCACCCAGCATGTGGTCGCCCTGGTAGACCCAGTCGGCATATTTGCCCTCCTTGCCGGCGAGTCCGCTCTTGCCGACGAAATCGGGCGCGGGAACGATGGGACTGTGCGGCGGGCACATCGGAAAGTAGAGGAAGAACGGCTTCTTCTCTTTGGAGCGCTCTTCGATGTACTCGAGCGCCTTTGCGATCATCAGTGGCTGATTCTCGATCCCCTTCACATTGGCCACCACCTGGTCCTGCTCGATGATCGAGCCAATGTTGCGGGCGTGGGTAAAGCCGTAGAAATAGTCAAAGCCGAGCGCGTTCGGACCATCGCTGAGCTTCGCTCCGATGGGGAGCTTCTTTTCCTCGCCGGGTTTTCCGTCGACCCATTTCATACCGAGGTGCCACTTGCCGATACAGGCGGTGTGGTAGCCCTGGGTCTTGAGGAAGGAGGCCACGGTGAGACGGGTCTTCGGGATAATCGGGGGCGAATAGGTCTTCAGCACGCCAAACTGGCCGATGCGGGCCGGGTAGCGGCCGGTCAGCACTCCGTAGCGGGTCGGCGTGCAGTTGGCGGCCGCTGAATGAGCATCAGTGAAACGTATACCTTCCTCCGCCAGGCGGTCGATATTCGGAGTCTTGAAGCCGGAATCCTCGCGGTAAGACTTCGGCTGGCCGTAGCCCATATCATCGAAGAGGACGAAGACAATATTGGGCCTGTCAGCGGCGCCGAGCGCTGAGGAGGCGGCAAGAACCGCCAGCAGAAGTGCTATTCGTTTTTTCATCACGAGCTGTTTTCAATCATTCAGGACGGGGTAAGGAGAGGCCCATCTTGCTCTCGAAGTGACCCGAGTTCCACTTCATTCCTCACCGGTCAAAAGGACCTCGCTCCATCGGTGAGCTTGTCGATGTCCTTACCGAGATCCTTGAGAACGCGAAGAACAGCAGAGGGAATCACCCCATCACCCGTGATCGGAACGTCCAGGGTGACGGCCCCACCCTCGGCGTTGATGTGATCAATACGGTCCCTGAGCGTCGCGAGGTCGAACCTGGATTCCTCCCCGGCCCCCCACCCCTTGCTGACGGGAAGAAGCAGGTGCCAGACGACGCCTTCGGGAGCAGGAAAATTCTTCGGCGTCAGCAGCTTCCCCTTTCCCTTCTTCGTCTTCTGGTGGAAGGAGTGGTTCTCGCCGGAGGTATAGGTCTGGTGAGGGCAAAGCTTGCCGTTGGTGCACAGGGAGAGGATGGGATGGGCGCCGGCGTTGAAGGCCAGCTCGGCAGCAGGATTGCCGGATCGCACCGCGGCGACCCAGGTGTCGATGTTGTGTTTCTCCTTCTTCAGGCCCTCGTAGGCCTCCTTCATCTCCATCTTGTATCCATCAAACCACCAGCCGGACACCAGCTTGCCGTAGCGCTTTGACCATTCACCGCATACAGCTCCCCAGTTTTTGAGGAAGACCGGGTTCGGCGCCTGGTTCTCGCTGCGGAGAAAGCCCTTCACCTTGCGGGGATGGGACAGCGGGTTGACCTTGGGCCCGGCCGGCTTGCCGTTGATGCTCGGCAGCGTATCGCCCATCGCCTTGATGATCTCGTAATGGCGCATGGGCGCGCGGGCGGTCATGTAGATGACGAGCCGGATGCCGCGCTTCTCGAGCTCCCGGCCGATCTCCAGGATCAGATCGCGCCGCGAGGTCCACACCCCGTTCTTCACCCCCAGCAGCTTCTCGTAGGCGCCGTTGGGCGCGCAGTATTTTCCCCAGTGCTGCCCGATGACGAAGATCACATGGCCGCAGCGGGTGCTCTTGACCGCATCGGCAAAGCGGGTGACATCGAAGGAATCGATCGTCTTATTGTAGGACGCCGAGGTGTGGTTCCTGAAGGCCTCGTAGTGAAACATCAGGCCGAACCCGGTCTTCTGAAGCCATCGTTCCTTTTCGACAGCTGGCGCCTCTCGGGCAAACAGCGCCAACAGGAGCAGGAGACTGAACATCTTGAATTCACGCTTCATAGTGAGCTTCCATAAATCCGAATGGCTGGTACTTGCCGGTTGCCGGAAACCACAACCCTCAGGGACCGATCTTCTCGACGCTGGTCACGACCCGGCTCTTGCCCTCGCCCTTGAAGGGGCCTGAGAGCGTAGCGACGCGGCCGACGTAGTGATCGACCCGCCTGGAGTTCAGGTTTCCGAAGGGGGCATCGATCATCACGTCGCTGCCATCAGAGAGCCGTACGAAGTAGACGTTGGTCTTCTCGAGATCGTTCGTCGGCCTCAGCAGGCCCTTCACGTGCAGGCGTTTGTCTTTTTCTGTCATAGTCCAGGAGCCGTCGTCCTTGATCCCGAAATCGTAGTTCATCTCGCGGTCGAGCCCGGCGAGCTCGCCGGTGCTCGAGCCGAAGCCATCAGCCTTGACGCCAACCGCCTTCGCCATCGATACCAGCAGATTACCGTAAGGCTGCGGCTTGGGGTATTTGAGCCAGCGGCCCATCTTGAGTCCGGCGTTCTTCCCACCCGCCAGCACGAGCGGCAGGTCGCGGCCGGAGTGGTAGTCGCCGTGCTTCATGCCTGAGCCGAACATCAGCACCGTGTTGTCGAGCAGCCTTCCGCCTGCCTCGGGAATCTCCGCCAGGCGCCGGATGAGATAGGCATATTGCTCGAGAT
>DODI01000565.1:0-6294 GCA_003509045.1 Planctomycetota bacterium
GAGATGGTGAAAAGCGACAGGATGAGAATAGACTTCAGGTTCATCGAAAGACCTTCCTGTAAGCGAGGTTGTAATTATTTATTCAGACGCGTGTCCTGCAGACTGAATAAGGTAGAACCTCCGGGGCGCTGTTGCAAGCAGGCTTCAGGCTGGAGTGGGGGTGTTGGGGGATCAGGTGAGCCCGGTACCCCGGGCGATGACGACCTTGCCCGAACGCACACGTTCGATGATCCCGAAGCTCTCGAGAAGTTTTTCGAAGGCATCGATCTTCTCGGAGTTGCCGGTCACCTCGACCACCATGGACTCCTCGGTGATGTCGACAGCCTTGCCGCGGAAGCATTCGGCGATCTGCAGGATCTCGCTGCGATTTTCAGGATTGGCGGTAACCTTCACCAGGGCCATCTCTCGCTCGACCGTGCTCTCACTCATGTGCTCGGTGGCGTGGATGGTGTCGACCAGCTTCTCCAGCTGCTTGACGATCTGCTCAAGCTGGGATGGGTCGCCTTCGCAGGAGATGGTCATGCGGGAAAAGCCCAGCTGGTGTCCCGCGCTCACGACCAGGGAGTCGATATTGAATCCCCGCCGGGCGAAGACCTGGGCAATCCTCGAGAGGACTCCGGGCCGGTCGTGGACCCGCATGCTGATGGTGTGTTTGCCGTCTATGCTCATATTTGTTTCCCGGGGATCTTACGGATCAGGTGCTGCCTTCAGGTTTGGGAAGGGCGATCTTCGGTTTTTCCGTGATCATTTCACTCACTGCCGCTCCCGCTGGAATCATCGGGAAGACGTTGCCTTCCTTTTCAACGCAGGCATCGATAACGCAGGGGCCATCGTTGTAGTCGATCGCCTGTTGCAGGATGCGGCGTACATCGCCGCTTCTGCGGATACGAAAACCCTTGCAGCCGAAGGATTCAGCGAGCTTGACGAAATCGGGGTTTCCCTCGAGATCGACGCCGGAATAGCGGTTTTCGAAGAACATCTCCTGCCATTGCCGGACCATTCCAAGGTAGGCATTGTTGATGATCAGCACCTTGATCGGCAGCTTGGAGGTCGCGGCGGTGGCGAGCTCCGGCATGGTCATCTGGAAGCCGCCGTCTCCGACCACGGCCCATACCGGGTGGTCAGGCCGGCCGAACTGGGCGCCGATCGCCGCCGGCATTCCGAAGCCCATGGTTCCCGCGCCGCCGCTGGTGATCCACTGGTAGTCGAGCCTGGTCTTGTAGAACTGGGCACACCACATCTGGTGCTGGCCGACATCTGTGGTGACGATAGCCTCTCCTCTCGTAAGGTCGCTGAGAACATCGAGTACGTGCTGGGCTCTCAGACCTCCGCGCTTGGGATATTTAAGCGGGAATTTATTCTTCCAGCCGTTGATCCGCTTGAGCCAGTCCCCGGTGTCGAGGCCATTGATATGCTGGATCAGCTCCTCGAGAACCAGCTTCGCATCTCCTATGAGGGAGACATCGGGCTCGATGATCTTTCCGTGCTCGGCCGGGTCAATATCCAGGTGGATCTTTTTCGCGGCAAGACAGAACTCGCTCAGCTTGCCGGTGATTCGGTCGTCCCACCTGGCGCCGATGGCCATGATCAGGTCACAGTCGACCACGGTCTTGTTGGCGTAGGCCGTGCCATGCATTCCCAGCATGCCGACAGAGAGCTCGTGGGTTTCAGGGAAGGCGCCCTTGCCGAGCAGGGTTGTGGTGACGGGAGCCTGGAGCTTCTCCGCAAGCTCTCTTACCAGCTCGGCGGCTCCGGAGATCCTGGCGCCCTGGCCAACGTAAAGCAGCGGCCTCTTCGATGCGTGCAGGAGGTCGGCGCAGGCGTAGATGCTCTCCATGTCGCACATCTGCGGGAAGTTGTAGCCGGGGAGATGTTCATCTAGGTCTTCCGGGAAGGTCGTTCCGCATTCAGCCGAGGCGACATCCTTGGGAACGTCGACCAGGACGGGGCCCGGTCTGCCGCTGGAGGCGATGAAGAAGGCCTCCTTCATGACCCTGGGTATATCGTCGACGTCCTTTACCAGGTAGGAGTGCTTCACCACGGGGATCGTGATGCCGAAGATATCCGCTTCCTGGAAGGCGTCCTTGCCGAGCATCGGGGTGATCTGCTGGCCCGAGACTACGACCATCGGAACGGAGTCCATGTTCGCGGTCAGGAGCCCGGTGACTGTATTGGTGGCCCCGGGGCCACTGGTGACCAGGACGACGCCGGTCTTACCCGTCGCGCGGGCATATCCATCGGCCATGTGGGTGGCTCCCTGCTCATGGCGGGTCAGGATCAGCTCGATCTTAGAGTCGAGGATGGAATCAAAGATCGGCATCACCGCGCCGCCGGGCAGACCGAAGACGTATTCCACGCCTTCTCGACGGAAGGATTCGATGATGACGTCGGCGCCTGTTGTCATTTTAACCTGTCCCCGCGAAGGGCGTTCTCTAATGAAATGAGTCTTTTAAGCTCGCAAAGCCCGCTCTGTGGCTTTTGCCTGGAGCGTTGAAGCCATATTCAACGAAAGATACGAATTTATCGCCTATATTGTCTTTATTCAAGGGTAGCCTACTAATAAAGTCGTATTTTTAAAGGAAAATCGCCACCATCTTCTACGGATGATATTTTTATAGGTATTTAAGGGGCCTATTTTGAAGTTTATATGAGGAATCCTCCCTTAAAGGACGATTTTAGGTCGGAAGTTGCCAGGCGGCTCTTGAGGAGAGTCGTAGGACTCCCTGTGAGCTGTTGGCCGCTCTGGATATGCCATCAGTGGCGAATTGTCCGGGTTTACCGGCAGCTGCTCGGGCAACCTTCTATTCGGATGCATTCGCTTCCGAGGATGGGCTCGGGTCCCCTTGTGAAGAGGAAGTTCAGGCTGTAGACCGCGTCGGAGAGATCGGCCATTAAATCGCCATTAACGTCAAGTACGGCCAGGCTGCCGCCGGCAGAGATGCTTTCGCTGTCACAGAGGATTTCGGCGGGAACGCCGAGGTAGAGTTGCCTGAGGATCCGGATAGGATCCGAGATGTCGAAAACCCCATCCTGGTTCGCATCGCCGGGTAATTGCCAACCGCTCGGTACGAAGTCTCCTCCTCCCGGAGCGCCCGGGGTTCCTCCCGGCTCCGCGCTCAACGCCCAGCTGCTCTCATCGTTCCAGGACTCCGTGGCGGCCGAGGGATCGATGATATTCAGCGAGTGACCGCCTCCATCACTTTCGACGAACCAATCATCTTCATAGCGGAACTCAAGGATCTTTTCACCTCTTCCGTCCGTGAGAGACAGCCTCTCTCCCCCGTTGTCGAGGTTGCCGCCGTATTGGCCGGCGATGTTGAGTCCCTCGGTTTCGTAGACGGTGGAGAATGCGGCCAGGTTTTCGACCAGCACGAGATATTCACCCGGGGCGAGGACCTCGACTGGAGAGGAGGTGAAGTCGAACTCGATTCCATTGTCAAAATAGACTCCGGCCAGCGCTGCCGGCGCAGCGCCGACATTCTGGATCTCGATGAATTCGAAATCATCAGCGCTGTACGCACCCGCATTCTGTGGACGGGCAGGATGGTACATGAGCTCGGTAATTCTCAGGGGCAGGTCCGAATTGTAGACGAAGGTTGCCTCGGCCAGGCCGCTCCAGTCGTTGCCAAGCCTGGCCCGGGCCTTGATCCGCGTGGGCGCGGTCAGAACGATCGCCTCGCCCTCGTTGGTGGAGCTGGCGCTGAGGATCGGTACGATCAGCAGGTCGCTGGAATCGACTGTGAAGTTGAATCCCTGGATGGCGAGGATGTTCGTTCCTTGCCGCAGAGCCTCGACTCCGGCGTTGGCTATGCTGAAGGTTTCGAATTGCAGGGCTGCGGCGTCGTCGTGCTGGGCTGAGGCCGCGGTGCTCCAGGAGACCAGGGTGCGGGAATTGGCTGAGGCGATCCGCTGGCCGTTCAGGTAGGCCATGAAGCCGTCGTCGTACATCATGCTCAGGTTGAGCTGGGTGATGTCCGACGGATCATCCAGCTCGAAGGGTATGCGGATATAGACGCTGGCGTTCTGGTTGTACATCTGGCTTTCGATATCGAGGTCGATGAAGTCCTGGTACCCATCTCCTCGTTCGTAGCCGACGCCGACGCCGGTTGGACTCGCGCGCCATCCGGAATCGTCAAAGTCGAGCTCCGTCCAGCTCCTTCCGAGGCCTCCGTTGGTCGGCACCAGCGCCCTTACTCCGCTGTTTTGTGTGGGTGAGACAAGACCCGATGCGGCTCCGGCGCCGTTGACCACCGCGCGCGGGCTGATCGCGCCGCCGGGGAGCCGCGGATCGCTGCCATCGGTCGTATAGTAGACCGTTCCGGTCATCGAGCCGATTCTCAGATCGAAGGGAGCGTCGAATCCACCGCCATCCTGGCTGAAGACAGGGGTCGACACGTAGTTGGAGTCGTACCAGTTGAGGCGAGCCTCAAGCCATCCCTTCATGAAGTCCATCTCCTCAGCGTAGGTGTCGGCGACGAAATAATTGGGCCAGACATAGGTGCCGAGGATATTCCAGCGCTGGAAGTTCCGCCGCTGAGCCTGGTCGAGATAGACCGCGACCTCATCGATCTGTGCGAGAAGCGTCTGGGTCTGGAAGGGGCCACGGCGCAGCAGGGCCCACCGATCAATGTACTGCTGCTGAAATTCCGGATCCTGGAAGAGACGAGGGAAGTAGGGATACTGGTCCGCATTGATCAACGGATAGTACCAGCCCTGTGGGTTACCGCCGTTGAGATAGTTGGCGTTGCCTAATGCGAGATTGAAGTCCCAGACCGGCCCCATGTGGAGTTTTCCGTTGCGGTCCTTGTGGTAGAAGGCGCTGAGGCGGTAGCCGTCGATGTTCTTACAGAGCTCGACCATGATATGGTGGTCGATGAACGAGCCCGCATCGATGTACTGGCGGTAGCCTCTCTCCGGGTCGGTGAAATTATTTCCGTAGAGGGCGGACTCGAACTGGTTGAGGTAGCTGAGGATATAGCTGCGCTGGCTCGAGGTGATCTCCTCCTCCTTGGGCTCGACCAGGCCGAGGGTCTGCCCCCGGTTCGTACGGATGCCGCTGTCGCCGGGGTCGAGACGGTCCTTTTTCAGTATGTAGCCGCCGGTGATCTCGGGAGAGCTATTGTCCGTACGCGAAAGCTTCGCGATGTCAACACGGTCGGGGTTGCGCTTGATCTTCTCCATGAGGACGTAGACTCCAGCGTAGTGACTCGAGCTCATCCGTCCTCCCGAAGTTTTGAAATAGAGCTCGACGAATTTGCAGCGGGGGCCGTAGCGACCGATCTGGTTGCTCCAGTCATAGCTCAGGTAGTTGCGCATGAGTGACTTGTCCGAATAGGGGGCGTAGAGCACCCAGTCGGATTCCGCCGGCATGCCCAAGAGCGAGACGTTGCGGTCCTCGTTCAGCTCGTCACGGATTTCGAGGGCGTATTGTTTTTTCGGGAATCCTGATGAGCTCGAGCCCCTGATCTTCAGGGCGCCGCGGCCTGAAAAATCAGGAGCATCCGTTATCGCCGCCCGTCCATTGTCGGCAGCGATCATCTCTACAAAGGCGGCTGTGTAATTGTTCTGGCCTACGCTGTTGCTGAAGGTGTCAACGAGGACGATGGGAAGATTGGAGGAGATGTTTCTGAGGTTCGTTGAGAGCATGATATAGCTCTTGTCGATCGCTCGGCCCGGCAGCTTGCCGGACTCGAAGAGTCTCGCCGTTACCATCGTGGCGTTGCTGATCCGGATTGCCGAGGAGTAGGCAGGGTCGTTGCTTTCAGGGCTTGAGCCATCGAGCGTATAGCGAATGGTTCCGGCTGCCGGAGCGGACAGCTCAAGTGAGATGCTCGAGGCGACATGCGCCCCGCTTTCGATGGAGAACTCCACCTCGGCTGACACCTCATCAAAGCCGGCTCCATTCGGCTCCGCGGGCGTGGGATCGGAGAAGTACTGGTAGGACAGCTCAGCTACCTCGCCGACGATGGTGGCGAGTAATTGCGGATCGATGAGAAAGTCGTTACTCGACGAGCTTCGGTTGAGGCCCTGGATCGCGAGTACATTGGTCCCGTTTCGAAGGAGGGCGCGATGCTGCGTCAGGTTGAAGCGCTCGTATTCGCGGGCCCGGGCATCTGGGTGGGAGATCGAGGCCGTTGAATTCCAGGCGAGCTCTTCCCGGCTGTTTATCGAGAGGACGGGGCTGCCGTTGATGTAGGCGGTGAAGCCATCGTCGTATCTCACCTGCAGGTTGAGCTGGTTGATGGCTTCCCGGTTTTCGAGTTCGAAGGGTATGCGGATATAGACGCTGGCGTT
>DODI01000046.1:0-5046 GCA_003509045.1 Planctomycetota bacterium
GCGGTAGCGCCAGGCGTTTTCGATTGGGCGGGTACGGCCTCCGCCGGTGGAGTCGGAATACCGGGCTACGTCGAGCCAGTGGCGCCCCCATCGCTCGCCGAAATGCGGCGAATCAAGAAGCTCGTCAACGAGCGCCTCGTAGCTTCTGCGGGATGGGTCAGCCGAGAATTTTTCAATCACCTCAGGCTTCGGGGGGAGTCCGATGAGATCGAAGTGAAGTCTTCGGATGAGTGAACGGGGATCTGCCGGCTTAGCCGTCTCCAGCTTCCTGGTTTTCAGCTTGTCGATGATGTAACGGTCGATCGATGCAAGCTTCTCGCCTCCCTCGACCGAAGGCGGGGCAGTCTCGGAGAGTGGAGAATAGGGCCACTCCTGGCGAGCCTTTTCCACATCGATACCACCTTTTTCCTGGCGGGATTCTCCATCGCGGGGATCAGCCGCTCCCTTTTTTATCCACAGGATGAAGTCGTTGATGACCGCATCGGAGAGCTTGTTCTTCGGCGGCATCTCGAGGTCTTCATACCGCAGCGCCGAGATCAGCAGGCTCTTTTCAGGCTTCCCCGCAACGATGGCCGGCCCGGATTCTCCGCCCTTGAGCAAGCCTTCCCGGGTGTCGAGGAGGAGCTTCCCCTTCAACTTCTTCGATTCGGCCGAATGGCATTTGTAGCACCGTTCGACCAGGACCGGTCTGATCCTCTTCTCAAAGAACTCAAGCTCGGCCTGCTGGGCGGCGGCAGGTTCGCCCGCAGCTAAAGCCGGTAAAAGAAGAAGCAGGAACCGGCCGCGCAGCCTTAGGACGGAGCCTTGGGGCTGTGCTTCAGCGGACTGGGGCTGGCTGGTATCAGTGCGGCGTGAAGTCATACCCGCTATGCTATTGCCTCGACCCATTATTGTAAAAGGTTGTTGTGGTTCCGTCGGCTGCCCCGGTCAGCCAAGAAGCCCGCGCATGCGCTCGATTCCAACAGCGAGAACCTCCGCGGGGTCTTTTTCCCACAAGCCGGGATTGAATAATTCAAGGCTGACCGTGCCCTCGTAGCCGATCTCTCTGAGGATCGAGATCTCTCCCTCGAGATCGATGGGGCCATCCCCGGGCATTACGCGATTCGGGTCGGCCTGGGTTCCAGCGGGCATTTCCGGATCGGCATCGTCAATGTGGAAATGACTTATTCTTTCGGCCGGCAGCTCGCGCAGCTCCTCGATGTCTCCGCCACTGTTCCAGGTGTGAAAGGAGTCGATGATGACGGTCGCATCAGGATCATTCGTCTCTTCGACAATGCGGCGGGCCTGGTCGAGGCGGCTCACCGAGCCGAAGAAGCTGATGTATTCCATCGTCGGTTTGACCCCGGCCTGTCTTCCCAGCTCCAGCAGGTCCCGGTAGCGCAGACTGATCTGGTCGATGCCACATTCCTCGCGCGGCGGAGTGGCGACCACCCAGGGGGAGCCGAGCCGGGCGGCGAGCTCCATTCTGCGGCGGGCCTCATCGAGCATGAGAGGGTACTCCAGCTCCGATGCCTCTCCCCAACCCCTGAGCGCGATCATGCAGGGAACCATGAGGCCGTGGTCGGCCAGGGCCTTCTCCACGTCGCTGACCTCCCCGCCGCGGCCGACATGTTCGTAGATGTCGTTGATCCACAGCTCGATGCCCTCGAAACCCGCCTCGGCGGCGAGGCGGATTTTTTCGAGCAGAGGCTGGGGTCTGATCGTGCTGGTGTTCAGGCAGAGCTTGAAAGGCATCAGGATGTCCTCGGGTTTTTCGGCAATGATTCAGAAGGCGCCCAGCCTTGGCGGGGTTGGATCCATCGTCATCACGCTTCGGTCAAAGGCCTGCTTCAAGAGCTCCAGCTTTCTCTCCTTGTGGGCCGGGTCGTCCCAGAGATTGGTGAATTCGCCCGGGTCTTCTTCCAGGTCATAGAGCTCGCCGACCTCGTCTCCATGGTAGATGACGATTTTTTCTTTCTCCGTTCGGAGCATGGTTCCGTAGCTGCGCTTGTGCGTCCAGGCGTTGTAGTACTCGGAGTATACCGAATCCCTGTGGGTGGAGCTTTCGGCTTCCCCGGTACAGGCAGGGTAGAAGGATCGCCCCTGGATCCGGTCGGGAATCTCCAGGCCGGCCGCATCGAGCAGGGTAGGGGAGAGGTCGACCAGCTCGATGAAGGTGTCGGCCTGCTCGCCTGCGCGGATCTTTCCGGGCCATCTCAGGATCACCGGCACGTGCACCACGGCCTCGTAGAAGTGGGGCCCCTTGAGATAGATGCCGTGGTCGCCGAGCATCTCCCCGTGGTCGGACATGAAGATGACGAGGGTGTTGTCGGCCTGGCCGCTCTCCTGGAGGGTGGCCAGGATGCGGCCCACCTGGTCATCGATCAGCTCGATCATGGCGTAGTAGGCCGCACAGACCTGGCGCTGGTCGTCCGCGCTCATTCCGGCCACATGGAAGTAGCCCGGCTCGTTGTGGGCCCATTCGTGGTCGAGTTTCTGGTAGTGGGGCTTGTTCTCGAGCTCGCCTTCGCGGTAGCCCGGCAGGGGCATGTCAGCCGGATCGTATCGGGAGAGATATTCGGCCGGCGGGTCAAAGGGATGGTGTGGGTCAAAGCAGTTCAGGCTGAAAAACCAGGGCTTTGTGCCGGCCTGCTCCCTGATAAAGTCACAGCACATCTCGGCCGCCCAGGTGGTCTGGTGGTATTCAGCCGGAATGCCGTGTTTGACGAATGGGGTCGAGGGACCGTCGTAGAGCTCATCCCAGGTCTTCCCCTTCGAGCTCAGCCACTGGGTGTAGGCGTTCTCCGGCCAGTCGGGCTGCGGATGGTGGGACCAGTGAAAGACGTCGTAGCCATCGTCTGTTCGTTCTTCGACCCTTCCATCGGAACAGGATGCCAGGTGGAGTTTGCCTGCGAGGCCGCAGGTATAACCCGCATCTCGGAACATCTTCGAGATCAGCACCTCGTCGGCCGGAATCGCCTGTCCGTTCTGGCGGCACCTGGTGGTTCGCGGATAGCGGCCGGTCAGGAAGGAGGCCCTGCTCGGGGCGCAGATGGGACTCTGGACGTAGGCCCTGGTGAAGGCGGTTCCATCCCTGACGAGCGAATCGATCGATGGGGTGTTGATGAGAGGGTTGCCGAGTGATGCAATCGTGTCGTAGCGCTGCTGGTCCGTGCAGAGCCAGAGGATGTTCGGTTTCTCGGGGGCGGGGTTCATTAACGGGCGCCAGGGCAGGTTTCGATTTTCAGACAGCTCAGAGTACTAACAGGACCGGGCCGCCTGCGCAAGCGGCCGGGCGGCTCAACAGGGTACCCAGCCGGCTTTCTCAGGTCATCAAACGCATTCCTGCCCGCCGCGAACGCCCGCAGGGTCCACTCATGGTACAGGTGGTTTGGCGGGGAGATACAGATGGCATCTACCCCGGGATCGGCGAGAAGCTCATCGTAGCTGCCGAGGGGCCTGTCGTCGTGCCTTGAGCAGAAATCTCCGGCCGGTTCAAGGGAGCACGAACCCACTGCGGCCAGCCCGGCTCCGGGTGCCTCGGAAAACTGCCCGGCGAACTTTTCCGCGATAAATCCGGTACCGATAATTCCCCAGTCGAGTTTTGCTGGCATCGTTCTCCAAGTCGCGGGAAGTGGGCTCTTTCAGCCGATTTTAGAGGGGCTCAAGGGTATTAATAATTTGTTCAGGGTAGTAATAAAAAACAGCGCAAGGGAACGGTTCTGGTCTATGAGGAGGGCGGATATTATGATGCTAAGCTTATATCCAAGTGTGAGTTGCAGCCATGGAGCAGGCTTGGATGTGTGAGGTGACAAGGCTATGGATGCGTATTTTGGTCAGGGTTCAGGCATCTTGAGAAGAGGGACGGAGACGTCCCTGCTGTTCTGTTGGTACTGAGACTTCCAGGGAGCTTTCTAAGGTGAGCAAAGGAACTTCATCCGGAGAGAAGGGTGTCCGGGTACACAAATATGTTCCCGCAGTCGGCCCCCGGCTCAAGAAGCTGCTCTACGCGGTGCTGGGGCTCTTTTCCCTGCTCTTTATCAACGGCGCCTACCTGGTGGGAATCACCCTGGCCGAGTGGTCGAGCGGGGAGACGATCCAGAACTATTTCTATCTCAATATGTTCCTCGTCCACCTCGTGCTGGGGGTTCTCCTGATCCTGCCCTTTCTGGTGTTCGGGATCATCCATATCCGTAATTCACGCGACCGCAAGAACCGGATCGCGGCCAGGGTGGGCTACGCGCTCTTCGGTACCGGGCTCCTGTTGATCCTCAGCGGGGTGTTGTTGACGCGGGTGGAGGGTCTGATCGAGGTCAAGGAACCTATGCTCAGGAGCGTCGCCTACTGGGCCCATGTGCTGAGCCCTATTTTCATCATCTGGCTGTTTATCCTTCACCGGCTCGCCGGCCCGAAGATCCAATGGCGCAGGGGACTCGCACTCGCCGGGGTCGCCGGAGCCTTCGCCGCGGCGATGATCATCTGGCAGTACCAGGATCCTCGCAGATGGGATGAGGAAGGACCCGACTCGGGTACGCAGTATTTTTTCCCGTCGTTGGCCCGAACGGCCACCGGGAATTTCATCCCAGCCGAAACGCTGATGATGGATGGCTACTGCAAGGAGTGCCATGCCGATGCTCATGAGGGCTGGTCCCATAGCATGCATCGTTTCAGCTCCTTCAACAACCCGGCCTATCTCTTTTCGGTTCGGGAGACCCGCAAGGCGATGATGGAGCGCGACGGGAACGTCCAGGGGTCGCGCTTCTGCGCCGGCTGCCATGACCCGGTGCCTTTTTTCAGCGGAGCCTTCGATACGGAGAAAGCCTTTGATGACCCGGATGATGATCTGCAGGGCCACCCGACCGCCCAGGCCGGGATCACCTGCACGGTCTGCCACGCGATCACCAACCTGAACAGTCCGCGCGGGAACTCCGACTACACCATCGAGGAGCCCATGCACTACCCCTTCGCCTCGAGTGGCAGCGGCCTGCTGCGCTGGGTGAACCGCCAACTGGTGAAGGCGAAGCCGGCTTTCCACAAGAAGACCTTCCTCAAGCCGCTGCACAAGAC
>DODI01000046.1:5302-5495 GCA_003509045.1 Planctomycetota bacterium
ACGAATTGCTGATCAAGGGAAAACCTGCTTTCCACAAACGCACATTCCTTAAACCTGTACACCAGACCACGGAATTCTGCGGAACCTGCCACAAGGTGCATCTGCCCGAGGAGCTCAACAAGTACAAATGGCTTCGAGGACAGAATCACTATGATGCCTACCATCTCAGCGGTGTTTCGGGGCACGGGGTGAC
>DODI01000046.1:5796-6896 GCA_003509045.1 Planctomycetota bacterium
GGTGTTTCGGGGCACGGGGTGACGAGCTTCTATTATCCGCCGAAGGCCCAGCCGAACTGTAACGGGTGCCACATGCCGCTCGAGAAGTCCGCTGATTTCGCCGCCGGCTATTTTGATTCTACCGGCGACCTGACGATCCACGGTCACCAGTTCCCCTCGGCGAATACCGCCATCCCCGAGCTCCTTGGACTGCCTGAGAAGGTCAACGAAGCGCATCGGAAGTTCCTCGATGGAGTGATGCGCCTTGATATTTTCGGTATCAAGAAAGGTGGTCAGATCGATGGCGAATTGACAGCTCCGCTTCGCCCGAAGATCCCCTCGCTGCAGCCCGGGGCGACCTACCTGGTGGAGATCGTAATCCGGACAGTGAAGATGGGGCATATCTTCACCCAGGGGACGGCGGATTCGAACGAGGTCTGGATGGATGTTGAGCTCAGGAATGGTAAAGAGCGCATTGGAAGAAGCGGCGGCCGGGGAGTGGATGGGGAGGTCGATCCCTGGGCACATTTCGTCAACGCCTATGTTCTTGACCGGGAGGGCAACCGGATCGATCGTCGCAACGCTCAGGATATCTTCGTAGCTCTCTATAACCACCAGATTCCACCGGGTGCGGCTGACGTGATCCACTACAGCTTCAAGGTTCCCGAGGATGCCAGCGGCACGGTGAGCATTGATGCGAAGCTCCAGTATCGAAAATTCGACACCACCTATATGAAGTACATCTACGGCAAGGATCATGTGAATGAGCTTCCGACTGTCACGCTGGCCGTTGACAGCCTCACCTTCCCGATTGCCGGCAAGGACACGAAGGGCGCCGCGGGCTCCCCAGCGGTTCCCGCCTGGCAGCGCTGGAATGACTATGGGATCGGGCTTTTACGCAAGGGAAGCAAGGGCGCCCGAAAGGGCGAGCTGCGCCAGGCTGAGGACGCGTTCAGCCAGGTCGAGATGCTCGACCGGGCAGATGGCCCGCTCAATCTTGCCCGGGTCTATGTGAAGGAGGGGCGCCTCGAGGATGCGGTTGAGGCGCTTCGCCGGGCGGCCGCCCACAAGGGGCTGGCACAGCCCTGGACCGTCAGCTGGTTTACCGGGATCGTCAACAA
>DODI01000512.1:0-8336 GCA_003509045.1 Planctomycetota bacterium
GTCGTCACCGCCAGCGTCGTCGTCGCCGCCAGCGTCGTCATCGCCGCCAGCATCGGCCGGCGCCTCAGGAGCAGGACTCGGCGAATCTTGAGAAGGTCCATCTCCCCCACGACCCTTTGCAAAAGCCTCGTTAATCCGGAGAGCTCGCCCTCCATGCTCCTCGCCATTGAGAGCATCGATAGCGGCATCTGCCGCCGCCGCATCCATCTCGACAAAACCGAAGCCCCTGGGTCGACCAGTGGCGCGATCGTTGATCAGATCTACCTTGTGAACCTCTCCATGCGCGGCAAAAAGCTCGCGAACTTCCTCTTCACCCCAACTGAACGACAGATTACCTACATATATTCGCTTCATAGCTGAATCTCACCTCACCCGAAAAAGTCTATCCCTGCACAAACATTGAACTGACATTCATGAATACTTTGCAGGACGTAAAATTGAGGAAATCTGCTCAAAACCCGCTGGCGAGCACCCTGATTTCCTTTCTGCTTACTTAAAATACCCAAAAAAAATCTGGCTCCGGAGTCTAAACCAAACCAGCACGCCCATCGTTACAAATCCCACAGGGTCAGGAAAATATGCTGCTGAAAACAGCCTGAATCCCACATCTCCCATTCGCTACATATAGATTTATTTCGCTTTAAAACATGCAGACAAAGCAGTTATAGATTTCCCGTAATTTGGCCCGCAGAACAGGAATCAGCCTGTCTCAGGGGAAAATAAACTTTTCCTGCTGAAGAAAAGAATCAGCGGTTGAAGAGAAAAGCGGGACTATTGGCCAGAGCCCAGGCAATGTCCTGAACCCCACCCAGGCGGATCTTCTGCTGAAAATCCTTATCTCCCTTGAGATATTCCGTCATCAGGCGATGACGTTGATCAAGCGTGCGTTTCTCCGGGGCAATCTTCAGGATATTGACCAGGTCGTCAGGAAGCGAAGAAAGCTTCACCGGCCGAGGTGAATTGGTAACCGCGATCCTAAAGTTCCCGATAGTGTGCATTCCGCCGAAATCCTGGGCGAGAGTTATCTTCAGCAAGGTCCCGCCCGCCATACCAAGCTCGGCCTTGGTTTCGTAGATGGCTGCCTGGGTCCGACCAACCTGGGGCGAAATGGCCCAGCCCTTTTTATCATCTGATTTTCCATCAATCGTAAGCCCGGCTGAAAAATCCTTCTGGGCGAAGCTCTGGTTCGCCTTGTGAAGACCAACGGCTGCGAACTTGACCGCGGGACCATCCGCAGGCGCGGCTGTCGCCAGCGTCTCGAGCTGAAGGTCGAGAAAGAGGGCGCTGGAGCCCGCTTTGTTGTTCACCCGAACGGCTACCAGATTCCCGTCTTTCTGGAGTATCCCGGCGGCAACCTCGATCATGCGGTTCCAATACACCGGCTCGTGGTCCACATCTTCCTTGTCCACCTGCTGGCCGTTGATCCAGACCGTCGCTGAATCGTCGGAGGCAACCAGCAACTTGAACCGACTCTTGGAATCGATGAGCTTCTGGTCAACCGAGAATTTTCTGCGAAAGAGCGCCGGTTGCCCCTGCACATCGAGAGTTGTCCCCTTCTTCTCGGCGATGGAGGGCTCTCCATAGCCCAGGGGAGTCTTCCCCGAAGCCCACTTGCTGTCGTCAAAAGCGCCCTGGATCCATCCATTCCCCTGGACACCTGCGGCCGCGATAAACTTCCAGCCATCGCTGGAGGCGGCAATCACCGGCGCGGCGGCGGCCTTGGGCGCGGGAGCCCGCGGGGCAGAGAGCCCGGGCAACAACTTCTCGACAGCGGCGGAATCAGCGGCGACCGCCTCAACCTTGAGCTCGGAGAGAACGAAGTTGCCGTTGTCCTTGGTCCGCCCCGGACCATTTTTCGAGAGGCTCTTATGCGCCAGCGCCTCGAGACGAAGACCCGTGATTTTCTCCAGGGGAGTCCAGGCCAGGACCTCGTAGGTGTCCTTGTCCGGATTCTTCCCACTGGCGAGAACAGAGCCGTCGGCCTGCGGAGTAAGCGTCGCCCCGCCTGAAGAGCTCGCCGCCTTCACCTCGAGCGTATTCCACTCCGAGGGCGACTGGCTCTTCTCCCAGGCAAGAAAGCGTTTCTGCAATTCAGCGCGGTCGACAGGATGCAGAGCTTCGACATTCACCCCCATCCTTGGGTTGAGACTCGGAGCGAGAGCGTCGGCCTCCTCCTTGGTCGGCGGGCGCGAGAGGAAAGACAGAAACATCTCCTCGATAAGCCTGCGGTCATCCTTCTCCGTACTGGCAAGAGTGCTGAGGGTGTTGGCGGGGTCGCTGATCGCGCCGGCGAATGTCGGCCCGTTAACGAGGTTCAGCGCCTGGCCAAGAGACATCCCGCTGCCGCGCTCGCACTCGCAGGCGCTCTCTCGGGGCGGGCGGCCGAAGAGATCGAGGAAGTTGTCTCCCAGCTTCACCTCCGGCCCGGGCAGTTCAACCGCGCGGGAGCCGGGACGTTGCCCGGGTAGCCGGGCAAGAGACCCGGAGGCTCGGTGGATCGCGTCGAAGAGCGTTTCCGCCGGCAGCCGCCGGGCAAGAGAATGCGAAAAGTTAACGTTGTCATCCTCGTTCCACTTGCTGGCCTTTACGGAGTGCTGGTAGGTACGAGAGGTCACGATAAGGCGCATGAGCTTGCGGGTATCAAAACCCGAAGCGATGAAGCCCCTGGTGAGACGCTCGAGCAGCGCCGGATTCGAGGGCGGGTTGCTGGCTCGAATATCATCTACCGGATCGATGATGCCGATCCCGAAGAAATAGCTCCACAGACGATTGACGAAGCTGCGGGCGAAATAAGGATTCTGTTCCGAGGTGATCCAATTGGAGACCAGCGCCCGGCGAGAGCCCTCTTTGCCCTGGGCGCCAGCATGCTGGTAGGGAAAGCCCGGAGGCGCCTGCACTCCATTAGGATACTTCACCTCCCCATCTTTCTTATCGAAGATGAGCTCCTCTGTGCCTCCAGTGGCGGTAAAGCCCGCGTTCGGAAGGTTCTTGGCCCCCGGCGCGTTCTTGCGGCCGACCTGGGCGAAGTAGGCCGAGAGCTCCCAGTAATTCCGCTGGGTCCAGCGCTCGAAAGGATGGTCATGGCACTTATTGCAGCTGAAGCGGATGCCCAGGAAGAGCTGGGTGGTGTTTTCCATTACGGCGTCCGGAGAACGCAGGACCTTGTAATAAGAGGTTGGCGGGTTCTTGATGGTCGAGCCCTCGGAATTCAGGAAGCTGGCGGCAAATTTGTCGTAGGGCATATTGCTCGCCACAGCGCCCCGGATCCAGGTATGCAGAGACTGCGCGCCCTGCCCTCCCAGCCACTTCTTGTTTACCTGGAGAAGATCGGCCCATTTATTGGTCCAGAAGTCTACGAATTCAGGCGTACCGACCAGGCGATTGACCAGCTCCTCGCGTTTCACCTTCGGCTCCCGCTGGTCGACCAGGAAGGTCCGGATGGTCTTCACATCAGGAATGGTTCCGGTGAGGTCCAGGAACAACCGGCGCATGAACTCCGCGTCCGTCGCCAACTCGCTTGGCTGGCTCTTGACCTTGCGAAGCTTCTCGTAGACATGAGTGTCGATATGGTTGAACTCCGGCACCTCGCCCCAGGCATAACCGGTTCGATCGCCCATGACGAAGGTTGGCGCAGCCGCGTAGCGCCCCTCGTAGCGTACCAGCACAGCGAGCTCGCCGCGGCGAACCGCCGTCACGACACCGGACTCGTCCACGGTCGCGATATCCGTATCACTCGCGCTCAGGAAGCTCTCATGGGTCACATCCCGCACGGTCCCATCACTGAAGGTCGCGATCGCCGCCATCTGCTGCTGCATTCCGGGCAACCCGAGCGTCACCTCCTTGGGATAGACCTCGATGCTCGCAATCCGGGAAGCATCAAGATCCAGGGCGACGCCAGCGCCAACCCAGGTCTTCAATATCGAATAATAATTCGAATCGGCATCGGTTCGCACACCCCCGACATGAGGAGATGCGCCGGTAATCTTCATCAGGAAGAGGCTCTTGTCGGGAGCCGCCCGGTTAAAACGACGGCCCTCCAGGTCATCAGTCAGGGCGATATGATCGAAGAGCGGATCGTAGCCGCGCAGCGATAGCTTGAAGCCGTTCTTGCCATCCTTCGATCCATGGCACACTCCGGAGTTGCAGCCCAACCGGGCAAGAACAGGCATCACGTCCCGGACATAGCTGACCTTGGCGGCGGCAGCGAGACCGGCAATCTTGACCGGCATCTCTGCGCTTTGACCGCCAATGGAGAAAACCAGCTTCCCATCTCCATTCTTGAGCCCGGAGATTTTTCCCCCAGCCGTAACCTTTACCAGCTCCAGCGAACCCGTCACCTTCACCAGGCGCGTCACATCAAGCCTGCCAAGGCCCTCGACCTCAGCGGTGACAAGCGCCTGCCGGTAGGTATAGTGACCATCGAGAACGGCCTTTTCGGGGAAGAGGCTCAGCGAGGAGACCTTGGCTCCCTCGGGAAGACCGGCCTGCACCCCTTCGGCGCGGGCGGCGCCCAGGCCGGCCACAAGCAATGTCGCTGCAAACATCGATTGGCTGAAGCTCATTCTTAATTTCATTATGTATCAGGTCCCTGCTTTGTTTTTCTTTCGCTGCGGTTTCCCCTGCGAAATCATTCCGCAGCCTTGAGCGGCACGGGGATCAATTCCTTGAGTATCTTGCCGGTAGCGGCATCGACCAGGGTCACCTTGCCCTGGAACCCGGCTGCCGCAACTGTTTTTCCATCATGACCGAAGGTACAGGTGTAGACGCCGCCGGAAATCTTGAGCTCCCAGAGCTGCTTGGCATCTCCCTCCTGGTAAACCCGAACCAGGCCCTCTCCCTCCTTGCTGCTGCCCACGACAATCCTGCCGCCATCTGCGCTGTATTCTATCGAAAAAATGCGGCCGGGCAACGTGGCGAAGTTCTTGATGAGGTTGTAATCATCGCCAATCTTCCGGGCCTTCTGCCTGAACATCCTGTAGATCTTCGGCACCCCATCCGCCCCGCCTGCCAGGAGCTCATCTTTCGCCGGGTGCCGGTCGATAGCCATCAACCCCCCCTTGAGCGCGCCGGGAGTGATGCTGGTGATGTTGTCGATGAACTGCTGGGCACCCACCTTCATCAGCTTCATGGACCGGTCCCGGCTGACCGAGATCAGATGCGATGAGTCCTTCGAGAAAACCGTGTCGAGCACCCAGTCGTTATGCGCCCCGTTGAAGAACACCTGTTTGCCGGTCTCGCTCTCGATCGCGCGCAGGGTGTTGTCTGCGGCTCCGAAGGAAACCAGCTTGCCATCGTGCGACCACTTGACCCCATAGAGCGTATCGTAGGTACTCGGAACCGAGAGCTTGAGCTTACGAGACTTCACATCCCAGATCTGGATCTCGCCCCGTTGGGCTGGCAGGCCCCCCGCGACCGCAAGCCTCGTCCCATCCGGAGAAAAAGACAGCGCCTGGATCCGCTGCGAGACTCCGACCAGGCGCGCCTCAAGTATGGAACCATCCGCCTTGTGCAACAAGACCTCGTGGTAGCCGGATACGGCCAGGTACTTCCCATCGGAAGAATAGTCCAGGGAGGTGATAACCGGCAGCGCCTGGTACTGCGGTGGATTCGCCTGGCTGATATTGTCCCTGGCCGAAGCCGGGGTGTCATCCTTCGCCCCCTCTACAATCCAGCGCTTGATGAGACCGACCTCCGGGGCGCTCAGGGGCTCGGCCTTCTTGGGCATCGCCGCCCCCTTCTCTCCATCGGGAATGACCACGGTATAGAGCAGGCTCGCCTCGGGCTTGCCTGCAACGACAACCTTCTCATCGCCGTCGCCCGCGCTCAGCATCCGATCGTAACCCAGAAGGTTGATCTTACCGGAAGCCTTCGCCGGCTGGTGGCAACCGTGGCAGGCCTTGACAAGAATCGGGCGCACATCTCCGTAATAGCTCACCGGCTTAGCCGCCGGGGCATCGTCGCAGAAAGCCGCCGTACAGTAGAGAGCCGATAAAATGAAGGTGCAGAGAGAAAAGACTTTCCCGGCCGTCATAGTAGAAACTCCATCGGTCAATTCAGTGGGGCTGATCAGGCGAAGAGGTCCAGGACTGGCTCGGCCTTCACCAGCTCACGCGGCTGATTGAGGTGGTTGTAAACCAGGGTCTGCGGATTGATTCCGACCGCATGGTAAATCGACGCCAGCAGCTCCCGCGGATGAACCGGGCTCTCCACGGGCGCGGAGCCCGTCGCGTCTGATTTTCCGTGGACATAGCCGCGCTTGATTCCGCCGCCGGCGACAATGGAGGTGAAGCAATAGGGCCAGTGGTCCCTGCCGTTCTTGTCATTGCCATTGCCCGAAGTAGAAACGCCCATCTTCGGGCTGCGGCCGAACTCGCCGACCACGACCACGAGGGTCTCATCGAGCATCCCCCTGTCATCGAGATCACCGATCAGGCCCGCGACGCCGGGGTCCAGCATGGGGCCGGCGAGCTTCTTCATACGGTCCGGGAGACCCTTGTGGACGTCCCAGGAGTGCCGGTCCGAATTGGCGACCTTGGGCCAGTTGATCTGCACGAAACGCGTCCCGGCCTCAACGAGGCGACGGGCAAGAAGACAGCTCTGCCCGAAGGTTGTCCGGCCGTAACGATCGCGAATGATATCCTTCTCTTCCTTCAGGTTGAAGGCGTTACGCGCACGGCCTGAAACCACGAGGCTCAGGGCCTTCTGGGTATACTTGTCGAGATCGTAGTGCTCCACAGCCTTCTCGAGCGCGGGCATGCCGCCGTTGATGAGGTTGAGAAGGCGCTGGCGCCTGGACATCCTCACGCTGCTGAGCTCGGGCCGCAGGGCGAGATCGCCGGCGTTGATCTTGTCCATCTTCGAGTTGTCAAGATCTCCCCCCGGAGGATACAGGTAGAAGGGGTCGTAGGCACGGCCAAGGAAACCCGCGGTGCCCGCCTTGCCGATCACTCCACTCTCCTGCAGCGGACGCGGCATCATGACAAAGGGCAGCATCGGCACGCTCGGCGGCTTCAGCTTGGTGATGTTGGCTCCTATATTGGGGAAGTCTTTGGGCGAAGGCGGCTCCAGCTGGCCCGAGGGACTCACCTTGTCGGTCGTATAGCCGGTCAGCATCTGATACATCGCCGCGGTGTGGTTGAAGAGGCCTACGGGCGTGTAGCTCATCGAACGGATAAAGGTAAACTTGTCGGTCACCTTGGCAATGTTGGGCAACAGCTCGGTGACTTCCATCCCGGGAGCCTTGCTCTTGATCTTCTTGAAGATGCTCTGCACATCCGAAGCGCAGCCTTCCTTGGGATCCCACAGGTCAAGATGGCTCGGTCCGCCCTGGAGGTAGATCAGGATGACGCTCCTGGCCTTGCCCCAACCGGGACCACCGGAGCCTGCATGCGCGTCCTTGGCAGAGGCCTGCTGCAATTCAAGCATCTGGGCCAGGCTCAGACCCATCAGCGAAGAGCCTCCAACGCGAAGCAATTCTCGACGCGTAAGGCCGCCATCACAGGTCACGCTACCTTGATCACCGGGTAAGACCAGCATTACTTATCCTCCTGGGGCAATATTCAAATCTAGTAGTGCATCCATAGCGTCAGGGCCGCCCGCTGGACGCCGGCTGAACAGTTGGAACTCCAAACGAATTCCCGACTTCGACCAAATATCCAAGCCACTTTAGGATACTCCTCAACAACCTGCATCATCAAGGATTGAACAAAAAGTCTCCTTCGCCACGCTCCTGCCTGCAACAGGCCTGAAAACCACCCTTCAGAGGGCTTTCTCCTCTGCCTCTTCAGGCTCCCGACGGCCCGAACCGCCCGCTGGCATAAAATATCACCGGGACTCCTTGAATTCTGGGCTACACTGTCGCGGACCTGACAATTCACAGCCACCCTGAAAGGGCCCCGGCATGCCGAACAGGAAAACGACCTCTCGACGAACGTTCCTTAAAAAAAGCGCGGTCTTCGCCGGCATGCCGACCATTGTCTCCTCCTCGGCCTTCGGCAGCGCTCGCAGGCCCGCCCCCAGCGAACGGATCACCGTCGGGGTCATTGGCTCCGGCAAGCGTGGACACACCCTGATGCGTGGCTTGGGTGGTTTTGGCGAGATCCAGTTTGTCGCCATTGCCGAGGTCGAGGCGAATAGGCGCGCCAGCGCCAAGAAGCTGGCGGAAGCCCATCACTCAAAACAGAAAGACAAGAGCGGCTACAAGGGCGTTGAAACCTATGGCGACTTCCGTAAATTGCTCGCCCGCAAGGATCTCGACGCGGTCGTGATCGCCACGCCCGATCACTGGCACGCGCCGGCAACCATCCTGGCATGCGACGCAGGCAAACACGTTTATG